>CALJKZ010000555.1 GCA_937983085.1 uncultured Gemmatimonadales bacterium | reverse complement strand
GCGAGGTCGGGCACGGGAATCTGGCGGAGCGGGCCATCCAGCCCCTGCTGCCGGCCTACGACGACTTCCCCTACACGATCCGCATCGTCTCGGACATCCTCGAGTCCAACGGGTCGTCGTCCATGGCCACCGTGTGCGGCACGTCGCTGGCGCTGATGGATGCCGGTGTGCCCATCAAGGCTCCGTGTGCCGGAATCGCCATGGGCCTCATCAAGGAGGGCGACGACGTCGCCGTCCTCACCGACATCCTCGGCCTCGAGGACGCCCTCGGTGACATGGACTTCAAGATCGCCGGAACGCGTGACGGCGTGACCTCGATCCAGATGGACATCAAGATCGAAGGCATCAACGTCGCCATCCTCACCGAGGCGCTGGAGCGAGCCAACAAGGGTCGCATGCACATCCTCGGTCTCATGGATCAGGCCATCGACAAGGCCCGGGACGAGCTCTCCGAGTTCGCTCCTCGGATCGTGTCCATCCAGATCAACCCGGAGAAGATCGGCGAGGTCATCGGGCCCAAGGGCAAGACGATCCGCGCCATCCAGGAAGAGTCGGGTGCCACCATCGACATCGACGATTCGGGCATCGTGAAGATCGCCGCCGTCTCGGGCGAGGCCGGTGCGCGGGCCCGGGAGATGGTGGAAGCCATCGTGAAGGATCCCGAAGTGGGACGCATCTACGAGGGACCGGTCAAGAACACGACCTCCTTCGGCGCCTTCATCGAGATCATGCCGGGCACCGAGGGGCTCTGCCACATCTCCGAACTCGAAGAGGGCAGGGTGGAGAAGACCGAGGACGTCCTGAAGAAGGGCGACATCACCCGGGTCAAGCTCCTGTCCATCGACGAGAAGGGGCGCCTGCGCCTCTCCCGCAAGGCAGCGATGGCCGAAGACGCGGCCAACAGCGAAAAGGCTGAAGCGGCCACCGCCGGGAGCGGAGCCGAGGGCTGACGCCCCGGCACGCGAGCTCGCTCCGACCGAGGAGTACGACTCGATGAAGCATGACACGAGAGGGCACGGGCATCCGTCCGTGCCCTCTAGTGCATCGGGGGCAGCGGCGTCGCACGACGTCGTGGGTGCACCCGACCTGCGTACGCCGGGTGCAGCGGGAAGCGTCGAGGCCATCGAGTCGACGGTGCTGGACAACGGCGTCCACGTCCTCAGCGAGAGGATTCCGGGCGTCCGCTCCATTTCCGCGGGGGTGTGGGTGCGTCAAGGCGCTGCCCACGAGACTCCGGAACTCATGGGCATCAGCCATCTCCTCGAACACAGGGTTTTCAAGGGCACGGCGAAGCGGACGGCGTTGGAGATTGCCGACACGTTGGAGGCCCTGGGCGGATCGTTGGACGCCTACACGAGCCGGGAGCATACCGCCTATCAGGCGAGGGTACTGGACGAGCACATTTCGGAGGCCCTCGACGTGCTCGCCGATCTGGTCCTGGCTCCCCGGCTCGAGGCCGATGATCTGGAGCTGGAGCGACAGGTGGTCCTCGAGGAGATCGCTCAGGTCGAGGACACGCCCGACGACATGGTGTTCGAGCTCCATGCCGAGCGTCTCTGGCAGGGGCACCCGTACGGGCGTCCCATCCTCGGTTCCAAGGACACCGTTTCGGGCATGAGCGCCGAAGCCCTCCAGGGCCTTCACCGCGACCGGTACGTGGGACGGAACCTCGTGGTCGCGGCGGCGGGCAACGTCGAGCACGACGCCTTCGTCGAGGCCATCGACGACCTGTTCGGCTCGACGCCGCCGGGCAGCCGAATCGAAGCCGTGCCCGAGCCGGGACCCACCGATCGTGGGGTGGTCCGTGTGGACCGCTCCTCGGCGCAGACCCACATCGTGTTCGGCAACGACGCCCCGCCTCACGCCAGTGAGGATCGCTTTCCTCTCATCCTGCTCTCGTCCGCACTGGGCGGAGGGATGAGTTCGCGGCTCTTCCAGCGTGTACGCGAGGAGTTGGGCCTTTGCTACTCGGTGTTCACCTTCCAGAGCTTCTATCGCACCGCGGGCTTGTTCGGAGTCTACGTGGGCACGCGTCCCGCAACGGCCGACGCCGCGGCGGATGCCGTGCGCGAAGAGCTTCGTCGCGTCGCGAGGGAAGGATTGGGTGAGGGCGGGCTCGACCGCATCAAGCGGCAGGTGAAGGGGCAGGTCATGCTGTCCCTGGAATCGACAGGTTCCCGACTCCACCGCCTCGCTGCGTTCGCTCTGCACGAAGAGCCGTTCCTCGGCCTCGACGACCCGCTGGCCAAGGTCGACGCGGTCACCGAAGACGACATCGGTCGAGTGGCGACACGCTACGTCGACCCCGAGAATCACCTCGAGCTACGGCTCGGACCCGAGGCCGAACAGGACGATCGGCCCTGACCCCGTTCATCCCCCCTCATCCATACGAGAGATCGAGATGCTGATTGGCGTACCGAAGGAGATCAAACCCGAAGAGTACCGTGTGGCCCTCACGCCCGCCGGTGCGGAAATGCTCACGCAGGCGGGGCACGAGCTCGTCATCGAGAAGGGCGCCGGTCTCGGCAGTGGCTTCACCGACGATTTCTACGAGAACGCCGGTGCCACCATCCTCGACACGGCGGACGAAGTCTGGGCCCGCGCCGAGATGATCATGAAGGTCAAGGAGCCCATCGCTCCGGAGTGGCCCCGCATGCGTGACGGCCAGGTCATCTTCACCTACTTCCACTTCGCGGCGTCCGAAGAGCTCACCAAGGCCGTCGTGGACTCGGGTGCCATCGCCATCGCGTACGAGACGGTAGAGCTGGACACGGGCGAGTTGCCCCTCCTCACGCCGATGAGCGAGGTCGCCGGCCGGATGGCGGTCCAGGAGGGCGCCAAGTATCTCGAGAAGCCCCAGGGCGGACTCGGCGTGCTCCTCGGCGGCATTCCCGGGGTCAACCCGGGGAAAGTGGTCATCCTGGGCGGCGGCGTCGTCGGAACCAACTCCGCCAAGATGGCCGCCGGTCTGGGTGCCCGCGTGGCCATCATGGACATCAACCTCGAGCGTCTGCGCTACCTGGACGACGTCATGCCGGCCAACGTCACCACCCTCTTCTCCACCCGGTACGCCATCCGCAAGCAGGTGGAGGACGCCGACCTCATCATCGGCGCGGTGCTGATTCCCGGCGCCAAGGCCCCGAGTCTCATCACCCGCGAGGATCTCGGGCTCATGCGGCCCGGCACCGTCATCGTCGACGTGGCCATCGATCAGGGTGGATGCGTCGAGACCATGAAGCCCACCACCCACGACGATCCCGTCTACTCGGTGGACGGCATCATCCACTACGCAGTGGCCAACATGCCGGGCGGCGTTCCCCGCTCCAGCACCCTGGGCCTCACCAACGCGACCCTGCCGTACGCCATCGCATTGGCGACCAAGGGGTGGCAGAAGGCGTGCGCGGACGATCCGGCGCTCAAGCTGGGCGTCAACGTGGTGGACGGTCACGTGGTGTATCAGGGTGTGGCCGACGCCTTCGACATGGAGTGCCGCAACGTCGACGACTTCATCGACGCGTGAGGCGAGGCACGGGAGGCGACTGCCCATGACCGACGTCGTCCGCTTCACGCGGCTCGCGTCCAATCCCGATCTTCCCCTGCCGGCACGCGCTACGGACCAGGCAGCTGGGTACGACATCCGGTCGGCGGAGGAAGAGGTGGTGCTGGAGCCCGGTGAGATCCGCCTGGTCTCCACCGGACTGGTCATGGAGTTGCCCCGCGGTATGGAGTGCCAGGTCCGGCCGAGGTCGGGCCTGGCGCTCAAGCACGGCATCACGCTGCCCAACAGTCCGGGGACCATCGACCCGGACTATCGGGGAGAAGTTCGTGTCATCATGCAGAACACCGGCCCCGAGCCCGTGACGCTGGCCCGGGGCGAGCGGATCGCTCAGCTGGTATTCGCCCGATTCGAGGCCCCGGAGATCGAGGAGGTCGAAGAGGTCTCGGCGACCGAACGGGGATCGGGCGGGTTCGGCAGTACGGGTACGGCATGAACCCTGCTGCGCCGGCCCTGGTGACCGTCCTCTCCTCGGGACATAAAGCTTGGCACCGGGACACCAGTAAACGTATGTTCATCGGGTCGTCGACCCGGTCCGGAACCCTCGAACGCCCCCAGCTGCCTGGACAGCTACGCCGTTGCTAGACGAACTGACCAACTGGCTCAATTCCGGCCGAATCATTCCCGTCAACGACATCGCAGTCGACCTCGGGACGGCCAACACCCTCGTGTACGTGAAGGGGGAGGGCATCGTCCTCAACGAGCCCTCCGTCGTCGCCGTGGAGAAGGGGAGCCGCCGCATTCTCGGCATCGGGCTCGAAGCGAAGCGGATGCTGGGACGGACCCCCGAGGGTATCGAGGCCATTCGGCCATTGAAGGACGGCGTCATCGCCGATGTCGACGTCACCGAAATGATGCTTCGTCACTTTCTGAAGCAGGTGACGTCCAAGCGGATCTTCCGCATCAAGCCGCGCGTCATCGTGGGCGTTCCGTCGGGCATCACCGAGCTGGAGCGGCGCGCCGTGCGGTCTTCGGCCATGTCCGCCGGTGCCAAGGCCGTCTACATGGTGGACGAGCCCATGGCAGCGGCCATCGGGGTGGGGCTTCCCGTGGAGACGCCCACGGGCAACATGGTCATCGACATCGGCGGAGGGACGACGGAGATCGCCGTGATCGCCCTGTCGGGCATCGTCTCCGACACGTCCATCCGGGTGGGAGGAGATGAACTCGACAGCGCCATCGTCACCTTCCTCCGCAAGAACTACAACCTCCTCATCGGAGAGCCCACGGCCGAGGCCATCAAGGTCCAGATCGGCTCGGCCTTCGACTACGGGGAGGAGCGGGAAATGGAGGTGAAGGGTCGCGATCTGGTGTCGGGGATTCCCAAGACCGTCACCGTCCACTCCCAGGAGGTTCGGGAGTGCATCCAGGAGCCCATCCAGGCCATCGTCGACGCGACGCGCCGGGCGCTGGAGATCACACCGCCCGAGCTCTCGTCGGACATCGTCGATCGCGGGATCATGATGACGGGCGGCGGTGCGTTGATCCGTGGGCTGGATCGGCTGCTCAAGCACGAGACGAACCTTCCCATCCATGTCGATGAAGAGCCCCTCACGTGCGTCGTGCGCGGCGCCGGGAGAATCCTCGACGACCTGACGAAGTACCGCTCCGTCCTCGTCCAGTAGGAGGCCTGAGGTGGCTCCCTACGGCAAGGAAGGCGAGTCCAACGGCCGAGGCCGGGACATCGTGTTCGCCGGGGTGGTCTTCGTGCTCGCGCTCTCCACGTCGTTTCTGGCCGAGCCCACGCAGCAGCGTATCTCGGCGGCCCTCCAGGTGAGCGTGCTCCGTCCCTTCATCGCCACACAGGAGCGGTTGGAGCGATCCCGGATCGGCGCCGCCGAGGCCGACTCCCTCATCGCCCTGGTGGATTCGCTGTCGTCGCAACTCTCGACCCAGTCGGTCCTTCTCGAGGAGAACCGGACTCTGCGATCGCTCCTGCAGATCGCGGAGCGGGCGGGCCCCAACTACATGCCGGCAACGCTGCTTCGACCCGGGACTCCGGGGTCGGAGAGCATGTTCCTGGTGGATCGAGGGGCCCGCGACGGACTGGTGGAAGGCTCGCCGGTGGTGAGCCCCTTCGGCCTGGTGGGGGTCGTGCGGGAGGTCCGGGAGCGGACCGCGGTGGGGATCGACTGGAGTCATCCCGACTTCCGTCCCAGCGCCATGCTGGCCGATGGCACGGTCTACGGTTTCGTGGAGAACCGGCGGGGGACCTTCCGCGAAGAGGACCGCCTCCTCTTCAATGGCGTCCCGTTCAACGAGGCGGTGGCGCCAGGGGCCCTGGTCGTCACCAGTGGGCTCGGGGGCGTGTATCCCCGGGGCATCCCCATCGGCCGCATCGACGAGTTGGCCGACGAGGAGGGTGCGTGGCGTAAGAGCTTCTGGCTGGTGCCCATGGTGCAGGCAGGCGCGGCCACCCACGTCCTGGTTCTGCGTGAGGGCGTCGCCGCCGACGTCATGGAGGTGTGGGTGGCGGACTCGCTGAGCGCGGCCTCGATACCGGCGGAGGAGGACGGCCGGTGACCTCCTTCGGGCGCCCGCGGGCCTGGGTCCTGGCGCTCCTGCTCTTCGCCTTCCACTTCCTCCTCCACGTCGGGCTCTCGTACGGGCGCGGCGCGCCGGACCTGCTGACCCTGGCCCTGCTCCTCCTCGCTCGGGAGATCTCGGTGGGACGCGCGGGTCTGGTGGGCTTCGTGTTCGGACTGTGTGAGGATGCCCTGTCCGTTCTCGCGTTCGGAGCCAACAGCATCGCCATGACCCTCGTCGGCATCGCGGGGGCGGCGACACGCGATCTCTTCGTGGGCGATTCGCGCGGCTTTCTGGTATCGTATGTATTCATCGGCAAGTTGACGCGCGATCTGGTCCACTGGATCGCCGTGGGCGAGGGCTTGAGGCAGCCGTTCATGGAGCAGGTCGTCATCGAGGGAGGCATCGCCGCGGCGTATCTGGCCGTCATCGGGCTGGTCGTCGCCGAGGTGTGGGGAGTGGGGCGGGAGCTGGCATGAGCCTGGACATCCACCATCCCCAGCAGCTGCGCCGGCGGGCCTTCGGGGCCTACATCGCCATCGGCCTCTTCATGGGGCTCCTGGTCTTCTCCTTCTTCCGCATCCAGGTCCTGGGCTCTTCGACGTGGGAGCTCCAGGCGGCGACGAACCGGCTGCGGACGCTGCCCGTTCCCGCGCCACGAGGCACCATCTACGACCGCAACGGACGGATCGTGGCCGACAACGTGCCGGGGTACTCCATCACCATTCTCCCGGGACCCCGGGATTCGGTGCGAGCCACCCTCGAGCGGATGTCGGAGTACATCGAGCTCCCCCAAGCCCGCATCGACGAGCTCATGGCCACCATGAGGGCGTACGGACGTGAGGTGGTGGTCGATGCCAACGCCGACTTCGCCGCGGTGGCGGCCCTCGAGGAGCGCAGGGGCGAGTTCCCGGGCGTCTACGTCGACATGAGGCCCCGCCGTCGGTACCGCATGGGCCAGTCCGGTGGCCATGTCACGGGCTATGTCGGCGAGATCACCGCCGAAGAGCTCGGAAGCGAGTCGTTCCCCCCGGAGGCCTACGAGGCCGGCATGGTGGTGGGCAAGATCGGGATCGAGCGCTACTACGAGGACCGCCTCCAGGGCAGCCCGGGTGTGCGGTACGTCGAGTTCGACGCGCGCGGTCGCATCGTGGGGGACTTCGACGGCGTCGAGGAGCGGCCCGCCGAGCCCGGCGAGGACCTCCACCTGAACATCGACATGGAGTTGCAGGAGTGGATCCACCGGATCTTCCCCGACACCCTGTCGGGCGCCGTCGTGGCGCTGGATCCGGCGGATGGGGGCGTCCTGGCCCTCTATTCGGCCCCGGGCTACGACCCCAACGCCTTCGTGGGAGGCATTGCCGACTCCACCTGGATCCGTTTGAACACCGACGAAGGGAAGCCACTCTTCGACCGCTCGGTCCTCGGGCTGTACGCGCCCGCGTCGACCTGGAAACTCGCGTCGGCGGGGATCGCCCTCGACCTGGGTGTCGTCACTCCCGATGAGACCATGCCGGACCCGTGCACCGGGTCGTGGTACTGGGGCAACCGGTCGTGGCGGTGCTGGGATCCGGCCGGCCACGGCTACAACAATCTGGCCGAAGCCATCGGCAATTCGTGTGACGTCTACTTCTACCAGCTCGGACTCCGCATCGGGCTCGAGCGGCTTCTCCATCGCTCCACGGAGATCGGGTTTAGCGAGCAGTGCGGCGTGGACCTTCCGCAAGAAAGTCAGGGTGTCTTCCCCGAGACGCCGGACTACTGGGTGGAGACGTACGGGTACCGGCCCACGGAGGGCGAGGCGCTGAACCTCGCCATCGGGCAGGGTCCCAACTCACAGACGCCGCTGAAGATGGCCCAGTTCTACGTGGCGCTGGCCCGCGACGGGTCGGCCCCGCCGCCACGCATCGCCAAGGGCGTGCCGTTGGGCGATGGGTGGGAACTGGATCTGGCTCCCAACCACATCGCGTCTCTGCGCGAAGGGCTCCGGATGGTCACGGCCCCTGGCGGGACGGCTCATTTCGGGACAGCGCTGGAGCACTGGGACGTCATCGGAAAGACGGGCACGGGGCAGAACCCGCTGAGCGTCCGGGGCCTGGCCGAGGACCACGCCTGGTTCGCCGGCCTGGCCGGACCGCCGGGCCAGCCGCCGGAGATCGTGGTGGTGGCCATCGTCGAGTACGGTCGCAGCGGAGGTCAGGTGGCGGCGCCCATCGTGGCGAAGACCGCCGACTACTACCTCCGCCGAAAGCACGGCATCCCTACCGACACCATCCAGACGTATCTGGAGCACATCCTCACGGGGCCGGTGCCGGCGTGGTATCGCGAGCGCTTCCCGCAACAGCCACGGACGCGGCGGATGGAGGGCCCCAACGTCCCCATCGCGGCTCCCTCGGAGCCCGCCTGGCTCGGGAACCCGGCTCGGCGGGACACCATCCGTCGTCCGGGAGGTGAGGCCGGGACCGGGCAGGGGGGCGCCCGCCGATGATCCGCCGCTTCGACCGGTGGACGCTGGACGCACCTCTCGTGGTCGCCATCCTGGGCTTGTCGCTCTTCGGCATCGCCATGATCTATTCGGCGGGGCAGGTCCACGTGCCCAACGCGGTCACCGCCGACGCCTGGGTGCGCCAGAGCCTGTGGTTCGTAATCGCGCTGGTGGCCTTCTCCTTCATCTCCCGCGTGCCACTCCGCTGGATCGAGTGGGCCGCGGTTCCGTCGTACGTGGTGAGCGTGGTTCTTCTCGCGTTGACCCTGGTCATCGGCGAGGGGCGGGGGACGGCCGCGGGCGTGAAGAGCTGGATCAATCTGGGCCCCGTGGGCTTTCAGCCCGCCGAGATCGCCAAGCTGGCCACGGTCCTCGCCCTGGCCCATCTCCTGTCCCAACGCACGTCGGCGCTGACGTCGCTCCGGGATCTGGTAGCCCCCTCGGCGCTGGTGGCTCTGCCTCTCTTCCTCGTGCTCAGGCAGCCGGATCTGGGCACGGCCATGGCCTTCGGGGGCATCCTCTTCGCCATGCTCTACTGGGCGGCGACGCCCGTCTGGCTCCTCCTCCTGGTGGCCAGTCCGGTCTTCGGGCTCTTCCTGTCGGCCTATCCCGCGGTCTGGTCGGCGTACATCGTGGGCGTCGTGGCGTTTCTCGTGCTCATGAGGTACCGACTCTTCCTCTTCGAGTCGGTCATGGTGGTGCTGGCGAACTTCGCCACGGCGACCATCGCCCGTCCCCTCTGGAACTCCCTGGCCGAGTACCAGCGCAATCGGATCCTCGTCTTCCTCGACCCCGAGGTGGACCCCCGGGGTGCCGGCTACCAGGTCATCCAGTCGAAGGTCGCCGTGGGGAGTGGAGGGTTCGAGGGACAGGGATTCACCCTCGGGAGTCAGAAGCGATTGGACTTCCTTCCGGAGCAGCACACCGACTTCATCTTCAGCGTCGTAGGCGAGGAACTGGGCTTCATCGGAACCGCTCTGGCCATTCTGGCCTTCGCCTACGTGCTGGTTCGACTCGTCCGGATGGCGGAAGAGGCCGGGTCGGAACAGCCCTTTGCCGGTCTGGTGCTGCTCGGTATCTTCGGGGCCTGGCTCGTCCACATCTTCGTCAATGTCGGCATGACCATCGGCGTCGTGCCCATCACCGGGATCCCGCTGCCCTTCGTGAGCTACGGCGGGACATTCCTGTTCATGTCCTGGGTGGCCGTCGCCGTGGCCGTGAGAGTGGCCAAAGAGCGACCCTGACCCTCGCGTGGGCCCCCGCAAAGGAAGGCCATGGCCTGGTTCAAGAAGGACAAGAAGCCCCTCAAGGCGCAGGACCGTCGTGACGTCCCCACGGACGTCTTCGACAAGTGCAAGGGGTGCGGCGAGATCCTCTACAAGGAGCGTCTGGCCCAGAACCTGAACGTCTGCCCGGACTGTGGCTACCACCTGAGGGTGTCGGCCGAGGGGTACGTGAGCGTCCTCATCGACAGCGACACGTTCGAGGAGATGGACGAGGATTTGCGGGCCGCCGATCCGCTGACGTTCACCGACCTGAAGCCGTACCCCAACCGCATCGCGGCGGCCGAGGCCAAAGGCAAGAACGAAGCGGTCATCTGCGGGACCGGCGAACTCGACGGCATCGATGTCGTGCTCTCGGTCATGGACTTCGAGTTCATCGGGGGATCCATGGGGTCGGTGGTGGGCGAGAAGATCGCCCGGGCCGGCAAGGTCGCCCTGGAGAAGGAGCGGCCCTTCCTCATCGTCAGCGCTTCGGGCGGTGCGCGGATGCAGGAGGGCATCTACTCCCTCATGCAGATGGCGAAGACGTCCACGGTGCTCGCCCGTCTCCACGATGCCGGCGTGCCCTTTGTCTCCATCCTCACCCATCCCACCACGGGAGGTGTCACCGCCTCCTACGCCATGCTCGGCGACGTGAATTTGGCCGAGCCGGGCGCCTTGGTGGGCTTCGCGGGACCCCGCGTCATCGAGGAGACCATCAAGCAGGAGCTTCCCAAGGGATTCCAGCGCTCGGAGTTCCTCCAGGAGCACGGCATGGTGGACCGGGTGGTGGACCGCCGGGAGCTCAAGGAGATGATCGCCACCATCCTCCGGCATCAGTACGCCGGCTGGAGCAGCTGAGGTCGCGTTGGACCCACGCCACGCGGCGATGCTGACGCCGGATCGGCTCGACCGGCCCTTCTCCGACCCCTTGGCCTCCGAGCTCTTCCCACCCCTCGCCACCGGCGTGCACTGGGGTCTGGAGCGGACCGAAGGCGCCCTCGAGGCTCTCGGGCGCCCGCACCGGGCCTACGCCACCGTCCACGTGGGAGGTACCAACGGAAAGGGGTCGGTGACGTCGACCCTGGCGGCGGTACTGAGCCGGTCGGGCCACCGCACCGGCTGCTACACGTCCCCGCACCTCTGCTCCTTCCGGGAGCGGATGCTGGTGGACGGACGCCCCATCCCGGAAGCCGATCTGCGTCGGTACGCCGACGAGATCCGCGACACGGTGGTCGAGCACGGGCTCACCTTCTTCGAGGCCGTCACCGTTCTCGCCATGTACGCCTTCCGCGAGGAGGGTGTGGAGGTGGCCGTCATGGAAGTGGGTCTCGGTGGGCGGTTGGACTCCACCAACGTGGTGGCGCCGGAGGTGTCGGCGGTGACCAACGTGGCCATGGATCATGCCGACTACCTCGGGGACACGCTGGAGAAGATCGCCCGGGAGAAGGCCGGCATCATCAAGCCCGGCGTGCCCTTCGTCACCGCCGAGACGGATCCGGGCATTCGCGGGCTGCTCCGGAGCCTGGCCGAGGAGGCGGGGGCACCGTTCGTGGCCGTGGCCCCGCCCGCCGACGGGGGCGTGGAGATCGACGACTCCCACACGGCCTTTACGGTGGAGACCGGGCGATGGGGGACTCTGTCGCTGCGCACTCCCCTCGTGGGGTACCACCAGGCGGCCAACGCCGCCCTCGCCGTCGCGATGCTGGAGCAGCTCGACGACCCGTGGAGGCCCAACGCCCAGGAGGTGGTGGAGGGCTTCGCGTCGGTGGTGTACCACGGGCGCGACGAGATCGCCCGGATCGACGGGCGGACCTGGCTCTTCGACGTGGCGCACAACACGGCCGGGATCCACTCCCTCGTCGACACCATCGACCGCCTGGATCTCCCGCGGCCGGTGGTGGCGCTC
>CALJKZ010000554.1 GCA_937983085.1 uncultured Gemmatimonadales bacterium | reverse complement strand
CTTCCTCTGCGGCGCGGTGGGTTTCGTCCTGCTCATCGCGTGCGTCAACGTCGCGAATCTGGTCATGGTTCGGGGCGTGGACCGGAGCCACGAACTCTCTCTTCGGGCCGCCCTGGGAGCCGGCCGCGGTGGCTTGGTCCGACTGGCTCTTGCCGAGAGCCTCGTGCTGGGGGTGGTGGGGGGAATAGGCGGGGTGCTCCTCGGGTCCGGCCTGCTGGGTGGCCTCCGCACCATGGCCGGCGCCGGCGTGCCTCGTATCGACACCGTCGCCATCGACACACCGGTGCTGGGGTTCGTCGTGGCAGTGACGCTGCTCAGCGTCACCGCCTTCGGGCTCCTGCCGGCCCTGGACAGCGGAAGGCGGGACCCGGCCGGCGTTCTCACCGGAGGACGCGGAACGTCCGGGTCCCGTGGACGGCGCCGCCTCCGTGACGCCATGGTCGTGACCGAGGTCGCCGCCAGCCTGGTGCTGCTGGTGGGTACCGGCCTCATGGTGCGGAGCTTCGTCGCTCTCACCCGGGTGGATCCTGGCTATGCCGTGGAGGGGACGCTCACGCTGAGACTCTCGCTGCCCGACGATCGGTTTCCCGACGGCGAAGAGCGGCAGGCCGCCCTCGACGGGCTCATCGAGGAGCTGCGCGCCGTACCTGGGGTGACCGGCGTCGGAGCCATCAGTCAGCTACCTCTCACCGGGTCGGGATCGCTGCAGCCGTACGCCTACGACGAAGCGACACGCGCCAACTGGGAGAGCGTCACCGCCGATCAGCGGTACGTGACCCCGGGCTTCTTCGATGCCATGGGGGCTCGCCTCCTGGCCGGGCGTGAGTTCTCGACGGCCGACCAGGCGTTCTGGAACCGGGAGTCCATGGAGGTCGATCCGGCGTCCGCCATCATCGTCGACGACCGGTTGGCCGAGCGTGCCTTCGGGACGACCGATGCCGTCGGCCAGCTCCTCCAGGTCAATCCGAACTCGGCACCCGAGTCCATCCGGTACGCGCGCATCGTGGGCGTGGTGGAGCATCTGAGGCTCCACGATCTGCGCCAGCCGTTCCTCACACAGATCTACTTCCCCATGCGCGGCTCGTCGCGCTACTCCCTGGCCATACGAACGTCAGGGGATCCCTCGGCGCTGGTCCCGGCCGTGCGCGACGTCATCGGGCGGGTGGCCCCGGGCGCTCCTGTCGAGGACGTGCGCAGCATGCGCGAGTTGACGGGTGATGCGCTGGCCGCGACACGCCTCACGCTGGCACTCATGATGGCGTTTGGGGCCGTGGCGCTCCTTCTGGCGTGCATCGGTCTGTACGCGGTCCTCGCGCACGGTGTGGCGCAACGGACCCGCGAGATCGGCATTCGACTCGCCCTCGGTCAGGGGCCCGCCGACGTGCGCCGACTCGTCATGCGCGACGGTCTGCGCATGGTCTCGGTGGCCGTGGTGGTGGGGATCGTCGCGGCGGCGCTCCTGGGCCACACGGCGTCCGGGCTGATCTACGGGGTTCGCACCCTCGACCCGGCGACGTACGCGGGGACGTGCATCCTACTCGCGCTCGTGTCCACAGCCGCCATCCGGATCCCTGCTCGCCGGGCGACGCGGATCGACCCCATCACGGCGCTCCGGGAATGACCGGTCCTGGCGACGCTCCCTACTCCTTCCGCTTCAGCTTTTCCTCGAACTCCACGAGCTCGAAGTCGTACTCGTAGCCCACCCGGTCCAGCGACGGGAGGTAGCGGTCCAGGTCGACCTCCGCCGGATCGAGCTGTCGGTCGAACAGTTCCATGTCGCGCCGGGCGGCCTCTTCCGGGGTGTCGGCGGTGGAGAAGACGATGTCGTCCACGGTGCGCTCGTCCAGGCGTAGTTGCCTCCGCGCCGACTCGCCCGCCGCCATCTGCCGGCGGATCTCGTCGAAGCGGTAGCGGACCTGTCCGTCGTCGGAGACGGACACGTCGGCGTCCAGCTCCGTCGCCAGCTCCTCCAGGGCGCGCTCCACGGCGTCCCGGCCGACCACCTGGTCCGCGAGCTTGGCGTCCACGAAGGCATACGCTTCCGCTACACCTACGTCGTCGCCGTCCAGCGTCCGTCGGTACACGTACCCCAGGAGGACACGACGCACGTTACGGCGACCCCGCCGCCGGTTCTCCATGCTCACGCCGGCCATCCGAACGAGGGGTCCCGCGAAGAAGAGCAGGCTGAAGATGACCGGGACCAGGACGAGCCCTACCCACGCCGCCGTGCCTCCGAGACCCAACCGGGGGAAGATGAACCAGGGGGCCGTGGCCGACGCGGCCAACGTGAAGGCGTTCATTCCCACCACCACGGCGTTGGCGCCCGGGGTGTTGCCGGTGAGCTCGAGCTCGGGCTCCAAGCGGAGCCACGCCGGGTTCGGCTCCCGGGGGGCGCGCCCGCCACGCACCGTGGTCATGAGGTCGGGAAAGGCGTAGACCAACTCTCCGTCGGGGGAGACGGCGGCCTCCCCGTCGTAGGCGCCCAGGAGTCGGGCCATCTCCTCCTCCGCCTCGTCGAATCGCCCTCCCGTGTGCTCCACCAGGTCGGCGGTGCTGATGACCCCGGAACGGGCGCGGATGAGCCTGAGCTTGGCCCGGTCCAGCTGCTCCTGATTCGGGCGCGGGCGGTCGGGGCCGAAGACGAAGGCGAAGACCTTCTTGTAGAAGGGCACCTTGTCCCGCGAGCCGAGCGTACGCTCCCAGCGATGTCCGTAGTAGGGGCGGCCCAGCCGCCACCGTGGCCCCCAGATCCAGTACCAGAAGAAGGGGTTGATATCGAAGCCCCCGCGTCCCCGTCCGCCCCATCCTCCTCGGGAGTCGCCGCGCTGGCCCGCCACGACGGCGGCGATGATGAGAACCACGAAGAGCACGAAGTAGACGACGAGCATGCCGACGATCCACCCCTTGAACGCCGTTTGCACGCCTGTCTTCACCGCCCGGACGACGCGGGCCAGGGCAGGCTCGGCGTCGCGTTCGATGAGCGACGGATCGAAGTCGTAGACGAGCTCGCCGGTGTCGGAGACGGCCAGATGGCCCCGGTGCGACTCGAGGAGCCTCTTGAGGCCGGCCCGGACATCGTCGGCCGGCAGTCCGGTGGCGGCCACGACGTCACCGACGGTACCCCGTCCGTCCAGACGCCGCAGCGCGGCCATCAGCGTCGATTGGGTCTTGGCGGCGACCAGCGCGTTGCTCATGGGTGGGTCCTACCCCGGACGCCTTCTATACGGTCGTGGTCGCGGGTGTCGTCTTCCCGGCCGATCTCCCGGCCTCCTCGTCCATGAGGCGTAGGACGGTCTCGTTGGCGGAGTCCTCGGTTCCGAGGCTCACCGCCCAGAACGCCAGGGTGGAGAGGATCATGGCCGGGAAGACCTCGTGGAGGACATCCGAGCCCGGCACCAGGTCCCAGCCCAACAAGACGCCGATGCCCACCACGAAGGAGGCGATGACCGCGGTGCCGCTCCCTCGCCGCCAGTGGAGGCCGAAGACGACGGCCGGGAAGAAGCAGGCGCCGTAGAGGCTGCCGCTGAAGGCCGTGAGCTCCACCACGCCGGCGGGAGGGTTCAGGGAGATCACCGCCGTGATGAGCGCGAAGAGCGCCACCCACCCCCGGGTCCAGAACATCTCCGACGCCTCGCTCCGGTCGGGTCGGACGATGCTCACGATGTCGCGCTCGGTGGTCGACGCCATTACGAGCAGCACCGAGTCCAGCGACGACATGGCCGCCGCCACCATGGCCACCAGGAGAAAGGCGCCGGTCCCGGCACCGAACACTTCCGGCTCGGTGAGGAGCGTCGGCACCACCAGATCCGTGTCGTCGATCCCCGTGGGGAGGATCCGACGGGCGTAGATGCCAACGGGAATGAGGAGGGTGAAGACGGCCCCGAAGGTCACCGACGAGACGATCATGCCGGTGCGCGTGGCGTTCTCTCCCTCCAGGGCGAAGAACCGCGAAAGCTGCCTGGGCTCGACGGCGAACTTCACGAGCCCGGCGAACATGGTCCCCATGAGCACGGGAATGGCCACACCGCCACCCCACGTGAAGAGGGCCTCCCCCCCTGGCTGTTGACGGACCTCGCTGATGGCGCCGAGCCCACCGGCGGCGCTCACCGTCCCCCAGAAGAGGAGGAGAGCGGCGATGCTCATGACGACGCCATGCACCGCGTCGGGCTCCACGCCGCTGATGAAGCCA
>CALJKZ010000553.1 GCA_937983085.1 uncultured Gemmatimonadales bacterium | reverse complement strand
TCACGGACCGTCCGATTCTCGGCGTCGGTGGCGTACTGGGACCGGTCGACGCCGTCGCGTATGCCCGCGCGGGCGCTCAGGCGGTGCAGCTCGGGACCGCGACCTTCGCCGCGCCGCGAGCAGCGGAGGATCTGGTGCGCGGCCTCCAACGGTGGGGCCGTCGCCATGGCGTCGGGTCCTGGGAAGACCTTACACCCCGCTCCCATGGAGCGTCGGCATGAGTCGTGTCATCATCCCGCTCGACGTTCCGTCCACGGCCGAAGCCTTGGAGTTGGTGGAGACGCTGGGCGAGGGAGCCACCTTCTACAAGGTGGGCCTGGAGCTCTACACCCGGGCAGGACCGGCCGTCGTCGAGGAGCTGCGCCGCCGGGACAAGAGGGTCTTCCTGGACCTCAAGCTCCACGACATCCCCACCACGGTGGCCCGGGCGGTGTCCGTGGCGTCGGAGCTGGGGGTGGATCTTCTCACCGTGCACGTCGCAGGCGGTCCGTCCATGCTCCAGGCCGCCGCGGAGGCCCGCTCGGGAGACCTCGCCCTCCTGGGCGTCACCGTACTGACCTCCATGAGCCCCGACGAAATGGGCACTGTGTGGGACCGGGACATTCGGTCGGTCCGCGAAGAGGTCGGTCGCTTGGCCCGCCTCGCCTCCGACGCGAGGTTGGACGGCGTCGTCGCATCGGCGCTGGAAGCGTCGTGGCTCCGCACCCAACTCGGTGAAGACCTTCTCATCGTGACCCCGGGGATCCGACCGGCGGGCGCCGACCAGGACGATCAGAACCGGGTGAGCACTCCGGCCGAAGCGGTTCGCGCCGGCTCCGACTACCTGGTCATCGGTCGGCCCATCACCCGCGCCCCGGATCCTGCGGCCGCGCTGTCCGCGGTCCTCAGGGAGATCGACGCGGCGGGAGCCGCCACCCTCTAGCCTACGAGCGTATGTCCCTGAAGCTCCGGAACACCGCGACACGATCCGTCGAATCGTTCGTGCCCCTCGAGGAGGGCAGGGCGCGGGTGTATGCCTGCGGACCCACGATCTACAGCCACGCCCACATCGGCAACTTCAGGGCGTTCGTTTTCTTCGACCTCGTGCACCGACACTTGGAGTGGAGCGGCTACGACGTCCACTTCGTCATGAACCTCACCGACGTCGACGACAAGGTCATCGACGCAGCCTTCGACGCCGGAAGCTCCATCGGCGATCACACCAAGCCCTACGGTGAGGTCTTTCTCTCGGACTGCACCACGCTCGGCATTCGTCCTGCGGACCTCTATCCCAGGGCCACCGACTACATCGATGAAATGGTGGCGTTCATCCAGCGCCTCGTCGACGCGGGTCACGCCTACCCGGCGGAGGACGGCGCCGTGTACTTCTCCATCTCGAGCTTCCCCGAGTACGGGAAGCTGAAAGGCATCGACCCGTCCTCCCTGAAGGCCGGCGCGCGCGTCGCCCAGGACGAGTACCAGAAGGACGACGTCCGGGATTTCGCGCTGTGGAAGGCCGCCACGGCGAAGGACGAGGAGGTGGGTGCGGCGTGGGATTCACCGTGGGGCAGAGGCCGTCCCGGATGGCACCTGGAGTGCTCCGTGATGAGCACCGCTGAGCTGGGGGAGACCCTCGACCTGCACCTTGGAGGTGAGGACCTGGTATTCCCTCACCACGAGAACGAGATCGCCCAGTCGGAGGGTGCCACCGGCAAGCCGTTCGTCCGGAACTGGCTACACGTGAAGCACCTCTTCGTGGAAGGAAAGAAGATGTCCAAGTCGTTGGGCAACTTCATCCGGGTCCGCGAGCTGCTGGACGAAGGCCATTACCCGGCGGCCATTCGCCACCTGCTTCTTTCGTCTCAATAGCGCGGTGACCTGAACTTCACTCGGGCAGGGCTCCAGGCTTCGCAGGCGGCGGTCCAGCGGCTCCTCAACTTCGAGGCGCGCCTCGAGGCCCTGCCTGTCGATGACGGCGCCGAGGCGTCGGGCCTGACCGAGCTGAGCCGGACCATGGTCTCCGACTTCCGGGCCGCCATGGACGAGGACTTCAACTCGGCCGACGCGCTGGCGGCGGTGTTCGTCTTCGTGAGCGCCGCCAACGCCGATCTGGATGGCCGGGGATCGGTTTCCTCGACGGATCGTGACGCGGCGCTGGAGGCTCTGCGCTCGGTGGACGAGGTGCTCGGGCTCCTGGAGGTCGCTCATGCAGCCCGAGCCGTGGACGACGATCTCGCCTCGTGGGTGGAGCAGATGATCAACGAGCGAGCCGAGGCCAGGGCCCAGCGGGACTTCGCCCGTGCCGACGCCATCCGCGACGAGCTGGCCGCACGCAACGTCGTACTCGAAGACGGAGCCGAGGGGACGAGGTGGAAGGTGACGGGGTAGGACCGGACAGGACGCGCGATTACCGTTCACACACTTCGCTGGCGTAGCTCAACTGGTAGAGCAGCTGATTTGTAATCAGCAGGTTGGGGGTTCGAGTCCCTTCGCCAGCTTCCCCGTCCGATCACACGGGTGGCCGTGATGGGGCACCACCGTGAAACAGCCCGCCGGACACCGGGTCCGGCGGGCTGTCGCGTGCCTGCTCTTCGAGCCCGGCCCTCAGCCGAGCGACGCGTCAGGGCTGATCACAGCTGTACTCGATGATGGAACCGTACGTCCGCGAGTCCGGCTCGTCGTTCCACGAGGTAGGCGGTGTGCCGAAGCCCGCGGTGTACTGCAGTGCGTTCTCGACGCCGCCGTTGACGTTGTTCGGTTCTCCCGCGGCCCAGTTGGCATATCCCGGGCCGTTGTTGGTGCCCGGGATCAGCTCACCCGAGATCCACTTCCACCCACCACCGGGCTCCTGGCTGCCGTCCAACTGGAAGCCGCCCAGCCAATGCCCACCACCGGGTCCGGCCGTGGCCTCCGGCATGTTCTGGACGACGAAGGCGTCCTCACCCGCTGTGAGGATGGTCGCCAGGTGCGGTGAGCACGACCGGAAGGCCGGAAGCGCCGCGGCATTGTCGCGGGCATCGGTCCATGTCTTCGGCGTCGACTCGCTGCGGTAGTAGTTCCCGGTCGGGGGATAGTAGTAGAAGCCCGCCGGGATCGACGTCACGAAGTCCACTGTGGTGGTGCCGGTTCCGGTCACCACCACGTCGACGTCGGGATCAGCGAAGGTCTCGCCCGCCGGTGGCGTGACGGTCACGGTGTACGAACTGCCGCCGCCGGGGGCCGCCTGTAGCGGTCCGAACTGATAGTGGCCGTCCTCGCCCGTGATGGCGACGGCGGCCGCGTCGCCGCTCAGGGTCACCGTGACGCCGTCGATACCCCCGCTCACGTGGGACACGGTCCCGCTGATGTATGCGGGTTCCACCGGGTTGACGTCGCTGAAGGAGCGAATGAGACCACCCACTCCTCCGTCCCGAAACCACATGGGGGCGGCCCTCAGGTCCTCCGGCAGGAGCACGCCGAAGGCGGGTGCTAGGCGCTGGTCCAGCTCGTGGAGGATGCGATCCCCCAGGCCGAGGTCGGTCACCGTGGTATTCAGCGCGCAATCGTCCTCGGCGAAGATCGATGGCACCTTCTCCAAGAAGACGAAGTCGCCCGGCCCGTCGGACTGGCCCAGGACGAGATCATCGTGATCCGGGAATCCGTGACACGCAGGCTGGAGGTTCTCGTCGACGATGCACTGGTCCAGGCGCGCGTCGTCCGGCAACGTCCCCACGAAGGGCGATCCGTCGGGGTTGGAGGCGGTGACCTCGCAAAAGAGGGGCCACTGGTTCAACGAGGTGGGCAGCGGGCCCTGCGTCGGGGCGAAGCCGCCCTGCCGGCAATCGAGGGTGACTACCAGTCCACCTTCGGGGACCGATGCTTCCGGGAACGTAAGCTGAGCCATGGTCGCGCCGCTCTCGTTCTCCGTCGTAATCACGATCGTGCCGGAGCCGTCAGGAACGTCGTCGGCGTTGCACCGATCGTCCCCAATGCACTCCTCCGCGGCCGCGATCACGTCGCCGAGATCCTCCCCGATCCAGAACTTGATCGGGAACGTACGGCCCGCCTTGTCACCGCTCTCCCCGTCGAGCAGCAGTTCGAGAGACCCGATCCTGAGACCGAAGGAAGAGAACACTTCGATGGAGTACGTCTCGTTCGGCTGGGTCGTCTTGTCCTTCCAGTTGGCTTGGTAGTGATTCCCTCTCTGGTCGGCCTCCAGGTCGACGCAGTCGACCGCGGTTCCGGAAGAGATGTTGCAGATGGTGATGATGGGGCTGAGGCCCGTGGCCAGATCTCCCCCCGCGCGGCCCTTCACCAGGGGCTGGAGGAAGGCGAATTGGCCACCGCCGCCGGCCTCGTAGGTCACGGTCACGGTGGATTGTGGGACGACATCGCCCAAGGCGGTCGGATCGCCACCGTCGGTGCAGCTGGCAGCAAACAATGAAAGGGCGAGAATCCGTAGGATCCCGCCGTATGGTGAACGTCTCATGCTGGTCCATCTCCTGGGGGGACGCCGAGGTCGTCGACCTCGGTCGTTTGGAACTGCTAGCGGCGGAACGTGGTGGGCGGACCTCCGTGAATGGGTCGTGATGCGGTCAGGGCGTCCTTTGCTACGCTCCCGTGATACGCCTGAACGCCGGATCCTGGCGGAGGCCGCGCCACCACCAATGGCCGTGTTCGGTGAATCCCTCGCGCCGATCGGGGTTGTAGGTCAGGTACTCCTGAAGGAGATCGACGGCTTCTTCGTTGTCCTCGAGGAGGGTGTACGCGAAGGCCTGGGTGACCAGGAGGTCCCGCCCCGGGTCCATGGTGGCGTCGCCCCGGGAGTCGCGAAGAAGAGCCCGGGCGCTGTCGGCCAGCGCAACGCTTTGCCCTTCCGTTGCTTGTCGAGCCATGGCGGCGGCGACGAGGACCCTCATCTGGAGTCGGGCCAGTTCGAGGCCGTGGTCCGGGGTGCGCTGGAGGACCGCCTCGTACATCTCCCATGCCCTGTCCGCCTCAGGCTCCGAGGCGCCGGAGGTCATGTTCCAGAGCCCGCACTCGTAGAACCGCGGATTGTCATCGAAGCGTTGCCGCCCTTCCTCACACCATTGCCGCGCTTGGGTCCGGTTCTCGAGATCGTACGACGTACTCCAGAGTCGCCACAGGATGTCCGGAGCGGCCTCCAGGAAGGCGTCTGCCTCGTACGCTCGTCGCGCCGCCAGGTTGGCCTCGACGATGTCGTCCAACTGATAGTAGAGGTGCCCCAGAACATTCCAGGCGTTGGCCTGCAGAGGGTTCACTCGCGTCGCGGCCTGCAGATCGGCTTCGGCGGCACTCAATAGACGCTCGGCGGCGCCCGGCTCGGGATCGAGGGCGAAGAGGTATCGGAGGTAGGTGACGATACCGCGGATCTCGAGGGCGTCGGCGTTGCGCGCCTCGATGGCGAGGGCCTCTTCGGCAAGTTCCCGGGCCCCTTCCATCATGACCTGCATGGAGGCGGGGTCGTCCTCCAGACGCGATCGTTCGTAGAGCAGTCGGGCTCGCTGTACCGTGGGGGTCGCCCACTCGTTGCCCAGTTCTTCGGCTTCGGCGAACAGCCCGTCGGCCCGGTCCCAAGCCGCGTTCGCACCCTCCCAGTCTCCATGGTCGAGGAGCTCGTCACCGTCCTTCCACGCCCTCTCGGCACGCTGGACGAGCACCCAGGCCGCATCACTGGCCGCCTCGGCCCGCCGGCCCCGGACCCGGACCTCCTCACCCAGCCAGGTGCGAAGAAGGCGTGAGACCTCGTCGGTCAGGCCGGAACGGAGGGCCGACGCGGCGTCTGCCCGACGCTCGAAGGAGCCGCGCTCGATGGTCGCGCCGCTCTCCGAGTCCACCAGCGCCACCTGGATTCGCACATTCTCGCCTCGCCGCTCGACGAAGCCGTCCACGAAGGTTCCGGCGTCGAGCGTCCGGGCGATGCTGTCCGGATCGAGGTCGGCTCCACGGAACTGTGCCGTGCCATTGCGTGACACGATGTCCAGCCCGTCCACGGAGGCGAGCTCTCCGATGAGGTCTTCGGTCAAGCCGTCGGCTAGGTAACGGAGTTCCTCATCGGACCCCGCGTCGAAGTAGAGGACCGCCACCCGCCGGGCGTCGAGCCCCGTGGCGGCGTCCAGGACACCGGCTACCGCCAGGCCTTCCCGGTAATCCTGAACGGTGAGC
>CALJKZ010000552.1 GCA_937983085.1 uncultured Gemmatimonadales bacterium | reverse complement strand
CCCTCCCTGTAGTCCGCGGGACCCACCCGGGCCGCCCGCTCGCGCGTAAACAGCTCCCGTTCCAGCAGCTCGTCGCGCAGCTTGGAGAGAAACGACTCGCCGTACCCGTTCTGCCAAGGGCTGCCGGGCTCGATGTAGAGCGGACCCACTTCCGCGCGCTGGAGCCAGTTCCGCAGGACCTGGGCGATGAACTCCGGGCCGTTGTCTGCCCGGATGTGCTTCGGCACGCCGCGCGTGCGGAACAGATGGGCCAAGGCCGCGAGCACGTCCTCCGCCTTGATCCAGCGGCGCACGAGGAGTCCCAGGCACTCCCGTGTGTGCTCGTCCACGATAGAGAGGATATTCAGGGGACGGCCGTCCTCGGTGCGGTCGAAGACGAAGTCGAGGCTCCAGACGTGGTCCTTGTGCTCGGCCTTGAACCGCACGCAGCCCTGGGCCGAGCTGCCGAGGCGCCGGCGCTTCTTCTTGCGCTTGGGCACTTTCAGGCCCTCCTTCCGCCAGATCCGGTAGATGCGCTTCCGGTTGACCTGCCACCCATCCCGCTGCAGCAGCGCCGTGATCCGGCGGTAGCCGTACCGCGGGAACTGCAGCACCAGCTCGTAGATCCGAGCCACGAGCCTTCGCACGTACTCGCCGATCCTGGCGATGTACCTCTGGGTGCTTCGGGGCTGTCCGAGTATCTGGCACGCCCGCCGCTCCGAAACGCCGAGGGCCGTCCCCGCCGGACGGCCTCGCGCAGCTGCGACGGGCTCAGTATTTTCCCTTGAGGGCCTCCTTGAGGATCTGCTGGTCCAGGCTCAGGTCGGCCACCAGCTTCTTCAGGCGCCGGTTTTCCTCCTCGAGCTCCCGGAGGCGCTTCACCTCGTCGGGCTGCATGCCGCCGTACTGCCGCTTCCAGCGGTGGTACGTCGCCTCGCTGATCTCCATGGCCTGGCAGATCTCCGCCACGGTCTTGCCGGCGGCCAGCGCCGCCTCGGCCTCCCGCAGCTTGCGGATGATCTGCTCCGTCGAGTGCCTGCTCTTCTTCTTCACGAGAAACCTCCCTGACCCTAGCGGGCCGAAAGGCTCTCATCCACACCGGACCAGATTTCGGGAGTCACGCCAACTCCCTTTCCATGTTAGCCGCACAACGGGCACTCGAACCACGACACATCATGGAACCCACCTGGATAGTCGACCTCGTAGCCCACGGTGCGTCCCATCCCCCCGCATTTCGGACAGCATGACTCCATCCAATTCGAGTTCGGGAAAGGATGCCCTCCAACCCGAGGGCGGCCGATTGCCTGTGCAAGCTTCGCTACCAGAAGATCCATGCCCATGTCACTGCGCAAGGCGACTCGGTTAGAGAGCGGCGGAGAGTAGGATGCGACTTCTTCTGATTCGACGCCGTGCCAAAGCGGAATGATGACCTTGTCACCGGAGATCATCTCCTTGGCCACTAGGCCATCTAGCTCATAACTCGGCCAGTTCTTGGAGAAGAAACTTGGGCTGAGCACAACGATGCCATGTCGTGCTTCAATCAGGCCCCGATCAATCGCCCGGCGGAGTGAATCGCCAACTTTAAGCGATAGCTCGTCATACCATACGCCCCAGCCGGCTTGGACAAGTGCGATCGCCAGCTGGCGCACAAAGCCGTCTTTGTCCTCGGACGCGTGACAGATGAACAGGTCGTACATGAAACGTCGGGTGTCGAGACGGCGCACGCCTAGAGCGGCCCTCTTCCCCTCGTCTTGGCTCGTGTTTATCGAAGGCGAGGGAAGGTTGCAAGCACTTCCTTGTTCACCACCGTAGGGGGCGTGGCTTGGAGGGTTCACCCACACGTGCATGGACTTGAGTGCGTCATCCTTCACCTCGGCTAGTCTAGCGGGTTGGTCAGACCCTACTGCAGGACTACGGCGGTGCTCTAGGGCAGGATCAGGCTGTGGCGGCCGGCTCCCCCGGCCCCGCTTGGACTCGACCAAGTCGTCCGAAGAGGTCCAGCGTCATCGTCATCTGAAGTTGCCCGATCCGTCCCACTTCAACAGCGGTCCACCGCGCCGACCGATGCAGCGCCACGACGGCGTCCAGGGTCCGGTCTGCGGCAGCGACGTGGCCCCTGTTGAGTAGGGCTAGCCGGGCAACCAGGAGGGCCGCGGCCAAGCCGGCCAGTTCTTCCCTTTCCATGCCTTGGACGCAGGCAAGATGGGGACCAATGGCTTGGGGCGAGGGCCTTCTCGGCGGATTCGCGTGCGCAAGTTGCTCATTCGCGCCAACTGGCATGGCGCGGAGACACGCCTTGAGCTTACGCAGGCCGGCGGCATACAATGGCGCGCTCATACGTGCACGGACCAGGTGGTTCTCGTGGCGTGCTTGGTACTAGGAACTGTCGTCGCTTGACGGTGGCGTGGGTCTGTGGCAATGGCTTGGGGTCCGTGGTATCTGTCTCGCCCGCGCGCTGACCCGTAACGCCGCTTTTCTTGCGGTCTGCTGAGTGACCGGCCCGAACACGCACGCTAGTCTTAGACGAAGGAGTCGAAACGTGACGGGCAAGCAAGACACCAGCACCCGCCTTGAAGAACAGATCTCGTGGTATGACCGCAAGAGTACCCACTGCCAGCGCTCCTACAAGAGGCTCAAGATCGCTCAGATCAGCGCTGCTTCACTAATCCCCTTCGTTGCTGGGCTACGCATCGAAGGGCACATCTTTGGAACTGCGGTACAGAGCCTGCTTGCCGGAACGCTAGGCATTGTAGTCGTTCTGCTTGAGG
The DNA here is from genome assembly GCA_937983085.1 of uncultured Gemmatimonadales bacterium. Classification (GTDB taxonomy): domain Bacteria; phylum Gemmatimonadota; class Gemmatimonadetes; order Longimicrobiales; family Gaopeijiaceae; genus UBA2589. The sequence continues at coordinate 18,828 of CALJKZ010000552.1, read as the reverse complement.
CGTTGCAGCATACGAACAAGTACCACGAGTTATGGATTACCTACCGTTCTACGTGTGAGGCGCTAAAGCACGAGAAGTATCTCTACTTGGCGCGAGCGGGTCCCTACCGAACCACGGACGATCACGTCCAACTCCTAGCTGAGCGAGTCGAAGCGCTGGTGTCTCGGGAGCACGCACAGTGGCTGGGGGAGCTCACACCTGTTCGCCACGACACTGGGCCCAACAAGGGGACTCCCTAGGAATCCTCCCGTCAATGACCCGACGCTACAAGAGGCGTGCCCTGGCAAGAGGTGAGGCCATGCTCAAGAACGATGATGCCCGTGTGTGGACGGTGTTCCTTTGCTACCGGCGTGACGATGCTTCCGAAGAGGCTAGAGCTCTTCGCGACATCCTGCAAGGGCGCAACATCCCATCCTGTGGTGTGAGCTTGTCCGTCTTCCTTGATCAAGATGTCGGCGCTGTAGCAAACTGGAGAGCTCATCATCAGCCTGCGCTTGAGAGAGCGCGCGCGCTCATCTTCATCGTTAGCTCTGGAGTAGCAGCGGACCTCTCAACCCCGGATAGGCCCGACTGGGTCTATCGTGAGCTGCATTGGTGGGAAAGAAACCGCGGGTCCGTGCCCCCAATCTTGGTCACGATCGGCAAGGGCGATCGGTACGTGCCGCAGCGGTTTAGGGACGCATGGCGAGACGTGAATCGCATCGACCTTGACCTCAAGGCGTGCGCCGCATTGACGGCGGCCGATCACGCCCACTATCGCGATTCGTTGGCTGAGCAGCTAGTGGCAGGCATTGTGGATCGTGCAGGCGTTGTATCCACGCAAGATCTAGAGATTCAGCGCCGGAAGAACAGGATACTGAGGATAGCCGTTGTGACAGCGAGCGTGGCCCTTTTCGTTACGGTCGGCCTCTTGGCAATGCTGGGCACCGCGCTGGCCACAGTCAGAGAGCAGGAGAAGCAGGTACAGCAGGAGTGGAGGCGCGCAGAGGGCCATGCGCGCTTCATGCTCGTGGACCTTGCCGACTCGCTTGAGAAGATAGGTCGACTGGACCTGCTGGAACCAGTTGCCCGCCGCACGTTGCAGCACTATGAATCAGTGCCTTGGCTTGAGACACGGTTGACCGTTAAGGCGCATGCTGCAGCGCTGGGCAGGCTAGGGGACGTTCTGTTTGCCACAGGGGACACTGCAGCCGCACTGGAGTGCTTTGGCGAGTCGTACCGTTTGAGACGCGATCTTCTGGCAGAGTACCCGACAGACGCAGAACTCATGCACAATGTCGCTCTGACATGGGAACGCATCGGCGACGTGAAGAGAGCGACTGGGCATCTAGCCTCTGCCCTCGAGTGCTATGAGACCAGTCGTGACATACGTGACAGAATCCGCTCGCTCCCGGGCGAGGAAGAAGACGGCTCTTTCGGCTTTGCACTCTGCCTAGGGAAGATCGGCGAGGTCCATAAAGACATGGGCCACTTGGACTCCGCAAGGACCACACATCTCGCTGAGCTTGGTCTCATGCGGCAGCTGGCCAGTGCCACCCCTGACAATCGTCGACGGTTGTACGGTCTCGCGGTCAGCTACGGGCGACTAGGCGACGTTGAGAAAGACCTCGGAAACATCGCGACTGCGCTAGAGAGCCAGTCCGAATGCTGCGAGATAGCGAAACGCCTGGTAGCCGCGGAGTCAAACAACGTTCTCTATCTGCGCTGTTTGGCCACGGGCCTTGAGAGAGTAGGTGACATTCAGAAGGGGCAAGGAGCCCTAATGCCAGCGCAAGAGAGCTACGAGGCGTCATTGGGTATCGCGCAACGTATCCATGCTTGGGATCCGTCGAATGTCGTGTGTCAGCGTGACGTGTCTGTGAGCCTAGAGAAGATTGGCGATGTTCATGCTCAGCGCGGGGATTGGCAAGAGGCGCTGCAGGCGTGGCAAGACTCGTTGAAGATGACTCGGCGTATCGTGGAAGGGGATCCTCATAACGCATCGTGGCGAGGCGATCTGTACTTGGGCCTAGAGAAGGTGGGACTGGCCCAGAAGAACACTGGCGATCTGAGTGCGGCGCTAGAGACATGGCGTGAGTCCCTCGATGTCTCACGCAGTCTAGCGCAACTGGACGCCAAGAATGCGGTGTGGCAGCGGTACTTGTGCATGGCGTCCTTCTACCTGGGCTCTACGCTCTTCGAGATGCGACAACAGCCAGAGGAGGCGGTGTCCCTCCTGAGCGAGAGCGAAGATGCCCACGCGAGGCTGGTGGACATGGCACCGCACCTGCAGAGCGAGCACTGGGCATGGCGCTCAGCGCATCAACTGGCACGTGCGAACATGCTGTACGAGAGTAGGGCATACGAGGAAGCAGCGCAGGCATATGCCCTTGCACTTGTTCACGAACCTATACGCGCTAACCTCAATGCTGGCCATCTCTACAACGGTGCTTGTGCCGCTGCGCTAGCGGCTGGAGTTGACGGGCCAAAGGCTCGCTGGAAGCGCCAGGCGATGGAGTGGCTTGCCGAAGACCTGCATCGTCGCCGGGAGGCAGCCACGCGACTCCATGCAGAACTGCAAGGCGAAGGGCTCTCAGATGACCAGCGCGCTGAGCTTGGCCGTACGCTCAATCAGGTGAGGGATGCGAACGCCCAACACTTTGAATGGGCTAAGAACGGCGATCCTGATCTCATCGCATTGCGCGGCACGAATGAGTTCCTTGACCTCTTTGAGGAGTAGCAGGCCGTCCCAGCCGAACGGGACCTCGCTCGTAGGCAATCCGTCCCCAGGTCCCCGCCTGCGCGAGGGCGCAGACTTGTTCGGGAACGTAATCCGGGCGGCAGCTTCGGAACGGGTCGTACGGGTGCCCCCACCGCGATCGTGTCGCACGCCCCCGATGTCAAAACCGCTGCTGTTGCACTAAGGACCGCGCGCACACGCGAAGATCGGCACGGTTTTTTCCCTCTTATGGGTAGAGGCGCAGCGAAACGCGCGCGCTCAGTCTGACAACTTCACAGTCGCCGGAACGGGGAGTTGGCGCTCCCCGCCCGGCTAACCCCGGAGGAAAGCATGAGTTTCCGTTCCGAGGCTACCGGCAATGGTAGCCGAACCCCCGCCCGCTTCGACGCGACCCACTGGCGCGGCCGAGTCTGCCGCTTCCACGGGTCCATCTACCGCCCGGGTCCCGGGTCCCACTGGGAGACCCTGGAGGACCCCGAGGCCGGCGACAGTGCCAGCTACTCGGACTTCGTCGCGGACCCCGAGGGCCGCTACTTCCTCTCGGACTTCCTGAGCGGTTCCGACTACTCGGGGTGCCTCGTGGAGCGGGCCAACTACCGGGACTTCCTGGAGGACTACGGGGACCGCGACGGCGTCCACGAGGTCTACGGCGGCCACGGCACGTTCGCCATTGCGGTCCGCATCGACGCCATCGACGAGGACATGGCGGCCGTCCTGGACTCGCTGGAGGACTACCCGCTAATCAGCGACGAGACGCACGGCGAGTTGGAGCTGGAGGCGCAGAACGAGGCTTGGGACTCGTGGGCACGCGGGGACTTCGTCGCCGGGCTGGAGGCGCGATTCTCCGAGGACGGTTTCGGGGAGCTGGTCTTTGTCCCAGACGGGGAGCCCAAGACGCAAGGTCGGCTCTTCGGGACCGGGGAGCGGCCCAAGCCGGAGGACCTGGAGGACGCCGTGGTGCGCCTCTTCGAGACCGCACGGGAAACCGCGAACGCCTACTGGGAGATCGAGACCGGGGGCGGAGCGCACATCGACGTAGACCGCGTGTGCGACGCCGTGACCGCGGACATGCTGGAGGCGCACGGCCTCCGGGTGGAGGGCTAGGCCATGAAGCGCAACGGCAAAGCCCCCCGCCGTGACATCTACGCCGAGGTCACGAATACGATCATTGCCGAGCTGGAAAAGGGCACGGCCCCTTGGGTCCGTCCGTGGACCGTGGCCGATCCGGGACTCCCCCGGAACGGCGCGACGGGACGGCACTACAACGGCCTGAACGTGCTCCTCCTCTGGACCGCGGCGGCCCGCAACGGCTACGGGTCCGGAGACTGGTTCACGTACCGACAGGCCCAATCCCTCGGCGGCCATGTCCGCAAGGGAGAGCGGGCCTCCCTCGTGACGTACTGGAAGATGCTCCAGAAGTCCGAGACGGACCCCGAGACGGGGGAGCGGGTCCACAAGACCATTCCGCTCCTCAGGCACTTCAGCGTATTCAACCGGGACCAGTGCGACGGGCTCCCGCCGGCCGAGGCGCAGCCCACGGCCACCCTGAGCGAGGAGGAGCGCCACCAGCGGGCCGAGGCATTCATGGCGGCCACGGGAGCCGACATCCGCCACGGCGGAGGGAGGGCGTTCTACAGCCTCCTGACGGACCGTATCCAGCTCCCGCCCTTCGAGACGTTCCGCGACGGCGGGTCCTACTACGGGACCGCGTGCCACGAGCTGACCCATTGGACGGGCCATGCCTCCCGCTGTGATCGGCAGTTCGGCCGGCGCTTCGGCGATGACGCCTACGCGGCGGAGGAGCTGGTCGCCGAGCTGGGGGCCGCGTTCCTCTGCGCGGAGCTTGGGATCGACGGCCAGCTACAGCACCCCGAGTACATCGGGAATTGGCTCCGGGTCCTCCGGGGGGACAAGCGGGCCATCTTCACGGCCTCCAGCAAGGCCCGACAGGCCGCGGAGTTCCTGAAGCGGGCCGCGGGGTGGGAGGAGGCCGAGGACCAGGGCGCCGAGGAGGAGGCCGCCGAGCGCCCCGAGGGGGTGGCGGCATGAGGAACCGCAAGACGCAGAGGGGGGCCGCCGCGGCGGCCTCCCCCGCTCCCCGAGCGGGATCCACTGTCAGGCAACCGAACGGTCGCCGTTCAGGACCCCCGTTGCCGTACAGCGACGGGGGGTCATGCTCCATGACCACGGCCCCCGCGGGGACCCGGCGCGGGCGAGGGCGCGCTACCGTCATCGGCTACGTCAGGGTCAGCACCGAGGACCAGGCCGAGAACGGCATCAGCCTCGCGGAGCAGCGCACCCGCATCAAGGCGTACTGCGCCGCCCACGGGCTCGAGCTGGCGCGCATCGCCTCGGACAACGGCCGGAGCGGTAAGGCGACAGCGAACCGTCCGGGCCTGCTCAGGGCGCTGGAGGAGCTGGACGACGCGGAGGCCGAGGGCCTTGTCGTCTGCAAGCTGGACCGCTTGAGCCGGACCACGACGGACATTCTCGGCCTCGTGGAGCGGGCCAACCGGGACGGCTGGCAGCTCCACAGCATCCACGAGCACTTGGACACGACGACGGCGGCCGGGAGGTTTGTCGTAGGCATCCTCAGCCTCTTGGCGCAGATGGAACGGGAGCAGACGGCGGAGCGGACCCGGAGCGCCTTGGCCGAGCTGCGGCGGCAGGGGAAGCGGATCTCCGGCCGGCCGCCCTTTGGCTACCGCTTCGAGGGCGACGACGTGATTCCGGAGCCGGAGGAGCAGCGCATCTTGGCGCGCATCCTAGAGCTACGGGCCGCGGGCCTTGGGGCGCGGCGTATCGCGAAAGCGCTGAACGACACGGGGACTAGGAACCCGCGGACGTTACGTTGGTGGACGCATGGGACTGTGGGGGATATCCTGCGTACCGCTGGAGCGTCTCAGCAGGAGACGACCTAAGCCGCTTTCTGGCAATTGGTTAGGGGCGATCGCCTCGCTCGGAGGCCGAGGGCTTGACCCCGAGCAGGGTGGAGCCGATACTAGTAGTAATGCTGTACGGGTAACCGTGCGGCAGCCTGAAAGGGCCCTGAGGGCCTTCTCAGGACCGATCGAGCGCCAGTGAGCCGTCTCGGACCTATGAACGGGGCGTCATGAGATGGACGACGCTCGAATCCGGGAGCCAGCCCCCAGACGTAGGAAGGCCCGGGAGTTCGCCACGGCTTTTTGTGGCGAACCTCCCGAGCCCTACTTAATGGGAGGCTCCCGATGAAGCCTGGGCTCGAAGCCGCTCGTACGATACTCGCAGCGCTCCTCGCAGAGCGAGATCCCTGGCTCGGTTCGCAACTCAAGCTCGAACTCAGGCGGCGGTACGAACTCGCCACAGGGCAGGAGTTCAGGGAGCAAACATGGGGATACGCGAAGTTCTCCGCGTTCCTCCAGGCGAACTCCGACCTAGTCTGCGTTGAGTGGCACGACGACGCACCCAGTTCGGACGTGCATGTCTCAAGGGTCGTCCCGGCCGCGCAGACGGCACCTGGTGGGAATGCTGAGGTGCTGATGACGGCGAAGCGTCTCCCTCAGGCACTTTGGCAGGCATTTACCAATCCCGACCCCAAGCGACGGAGGTTCTATGATCGTTCGACGGAGCGAGTCGTGCACTACGTCGAGGGGTCCGCACTCCTCCAGGATGTCGCAGCAAGAGCCGAGGTCGAACGAGGCAGGGACAACCTAGTTGAGATCGACTTCATTCGCGGAGAGGAACAGAAGCGGTGGATGCGCGAGTTCCTCGAACGCGTCGGAGGCCCGCAGAGAGAAACGGATATCCTCCAGTCCTTGCTCGACAGCGAGTATACGAGCGCACTGAACGCGTTCTTCACCCGAGGCTTGGGGCCGCGGTCCAGCGAGTGGAGAGCATTCAGAAGAGATCGGGTGCTTCAGGCTGCTCAGAAGTGGGCCCAACGGCACAGCATTGGCGGGACAATCATCCACCACGCTGAGGCGGAGGTGGAAAAGCCTGCCTCGGGGACATCGGACCTCCGCGCGATGCTTCATGCGATGATCAACTTTGCTGATGACCGTGAGCTGGCAACGCTGATGGTTCCTGCGAGTCTGATTCCCAAGCTGCGAAGGGCCCAGTCGTGAGGCTACCGTGCCCCCTGAAGACGAGCACAAGGGCGTTGCGATCATCATAGGAGTCACGGAGCGCCAGCGAGTATGGGTTCGCAGTCGCGTGGGGGACGCCGTCCATGTCGAGTGCATTCGAAGGCATGAGTCGGTCGCCGTGCTGGAGCCCGAGCCGCGCATTGCGGCCGAGATGCTGTGGCAATTCGCTGGCAGTGCCGAAGACGTGGCGGATGTCCTGGTTGTCGTTCTTCCCTACGTCAGGATTCCGCGAGTCGTTGTTGACGCACTCGCCCAACTGGAGGAGCTTGGCGTCAGGATCGAGAGGCCGGAGCCTGGAGCGAAAGGCTGGCCGCCCGCACCCAAGAAGAAGCTCGGAGAACTCTCCCCGGCCTTGGAAAACAGGCTCGTGGCTCTCCTGAACCCGCCTGCGGAGGACCCCGACCACGCTGTTGCCCTTAGTGTGCTACGGGGCCTGGTTTCGCACCACAAGCTCGGCCCCAACAACCACTCCAGCGCCGATGACTTGTGGAAGGGCCGCGCTGATGCCCTGGGACCGGGAGGGAAGAAGCGGCTGCTCCACAAGCTGCTCTCAAGCGGCATCTTGGGCGAGAAGCCGAACATGTCAAAGGGAGGAACGGGCCCCGTGTACTGGATAGACGATGTGCCTGCTGCCGTGCGAGAGTTCCCCGAGCTCGCTGCGCAGTTCCCTGACTTGGCGCGATACCTCGGAAGTGGCACGCCTCCTACGCAATAGACTGCGCAGGGTGAAGAACGTCATTCCGCCGATAACGGCGCACCTTCAGTACACGCGCACACGTGCGCACCCGTAGAGCCTGCCAGAAGCGGCCAGGAACGTTCTCAGGCAGTCTTCGGCATGGCGGCCGCCTTCAGCAGCTGCGCCCTCTCCTCGGGTGTGTTTTCGCAGGCCTCCGGGACGATCCGGGTGAACCAGAGGTAGTGGCTCTCGTCCCGGGCTTCGGGGTGGCGGATGCACCAGCGCCGGACTAGGCCCTTCTTCTTGAGCTTGGTGATGGCCTTGCTGACGGTGTCGGGGTGCCTATTCACGAACTCGGCGAGCCTCTCCAGTGAGACGCTTGTGATCAGCGTGCGGGGGTCGCACAGGGCCAGGAGTGCCATGTAAACCTTGGCCTCTCCGGCGCTCATCTTGGCGAGGTGACCGTAGTAGACGAGGTCGCGGGGGAAGCGGGTCCAGGGGCATGTAGCGAAGGCATCCCGGTGCCCCTGGATGCGCTTGACGAAGTCGCAGATGGTGGCAGCGTGCTCCTCAAGGTTGGCGAGGTCGGGGTCCTCGACCATGATCTTTTGGACGGCGAGGGCTACTGCATCCGCGTAGAAGGGTTGGTCTTCGAAGCTCCCGTAGACATCGGAGAGGGCCTTGAGCTTGATGGCCCGCTTGAGACGGCGCCGGTCCTTGGGGGGGAGGTCAGCAAGGGGGTCCTTGGCGGCCATGCGCATCTACCTCCTGCGGCGCCGTGGGGCTTCACGGCCGGGTCCGACGGACTCGAAGATCAGGCGGCACGAGCGGACGCCGGTCCTGGAGGCCGAGTTGCACGCGTCCTTGAGGAGGGTGTCCGAGGCCCGCCTGACCTCTTCGGCGACCCGTTGCTCGACCTCGACTAGGGCCGCAGCGTAGGCGGCGGCAATCGCCTCCTGGAACTCCGGGCTCTGTAGCCTGGGCTTGCCGCGTCTGGATGAAGCGCTCACGATGGACCATCGTAGCGGGATCCGTGGACCAATCGGGGGCAACGTGGGTCCAATGGTCCGTCCGGTTGCAGGATTGCGCCTGTTTCGAGGGATACCCCCCTCTTCCCCTCCCCCTCCTAGTTGAACGCCGCGTAGCGCCCAGTCGTGCTGCGTCCACATGAGGTTGTCCTTCGCCGATGCCACAATCTGAATCAGCCGGATGGATCGGGTGGTTGTCAGAGCAAGGAGTTGTAGTGAACTACCCGCCGAACCTAGTCGCCAAGATCCGAGCGCAGGCGCACGTCCTCGTGCGACACGTGCCGCCGCTCGAACGCTCGGACGTGTTCTACCTCCTGCGCATTGCAGCGATTCACGAACTCGTGGATCTGTGGACTCCGCCGGGGGGCGACACCGACGGATCGCTCGTGGACCGCGCTCAGGAGGAGTGGGAGGGGTTGCTCCTGGACGCCGTTCCCGTGCTATTCGTCGAGTCGCTTCCCCCCGAGCTCCTCAAGATGATGGACGATGCGAAGGCCGCCGGCACGGACGCGGATCCGGCGTTCCTCTGGGTTCTCCGCGAGAAGCAGGAAGAGTGGCTCGACGGCGTGCGCGAGGACATCAGGCAGTTGGTTGACTGCCCCGGCAGGCGTTCGGACGGAGACAGCGACCGGGCGCGCGCCCTGAGCGAGGCGCATCACTGGCTGCTGTCCCAGGTCCCGGGCTACCGCAGGATGAGCGCCACGGACAAGGAACTCCGGAACGTCCGTGATGCCCTGGAGCAGGCGGGCCGGTTGGACAAGCACAACACCGACGAGAACCAGGCGATCGGCCTGACGCTGACGTGGATCGACCTCCACAGGAAAGCGTCGTATGACCTGCCGTTCCTGTTCAAGGGCAAGGACGGCCAGTGGAGGACGACGAAGGAGCGCGTGCGCGATGTGCTCCGCAAGTCTGGTGCGACGGACGATCCTCTGGCATCCCCGCCCCGGGACCTCTGGCCGGAGAAGCGCGGCAAGGCGAAGGGCAGGACGCTGAGCTTGGACCGGCGCGACGACGAGCGGGGAGGTTCGGGACTCGGCAACGCTCTCTCAAGCGGGGATGACCAGGAGCAGGAAGCCGCCGAGGCTCTTCGGTGTCTTCGCGAGCTACTCGACTCCCGCCTCGATGGGCATCCCCAGCTCCGCGAGGCGACAGCGATGGTCATGGAGCGTGCGGACCGGACGGAACTCCTCATTGCGGCAGCCGAGACGCTCCCGGTCCTCGTCGATCTCCTCGCCTCCTACCGCGATGAGCGGGACTTCCAGGCGGCGCTGGTCTACGAATGGGGCCGAGGGGGTCACGGCAAGCCCAAAGGCTGGGGCGCGGAGGAGGTTGCCGCGGCCTACGGCGTCTCGGTGAACGTCGTCTACAAGCGCGCCGAGAACGCGCGGAAGCTCCTAGTCGAGCGCGGGTTGCGGCCAGCCGGATAGCGCACTAGTTTTTTTGCAAGTCTCGGCGAATCGGCGTAGGGGCCGTGCCCCCGGAGTGTATGGCGAATGCTGTACTCTCCCCGGAGGCCGCCGCGAAGGCCCTGCGCGCGGTGGCCCTCCCCGACGTGTGCAAGGTCGAGGACCTTGCGCATCCCCTTGATCTGACCCCCGGCGCGGTGCGGAAGCTCCTGCGCCAGGGGCGGCTCCCCGGTCGCCGGGTGGGCCGGCGGTGGCTCGTGCCCCGCCCGGCCCTGCTCCGCTGGCTCGAAGGCCAGGGAAAGTAGGAGGCGGCCGATGAGACCCCTTGATTTTGTCCTCGGCCGCCTCGAAAGCCTCGGCCACAACCCGAAGAAGAGTGGCGCAGGCTGGAAAGCCCATTGTCCCGGACACGACGACAGTACTGCGAGTCTCTCGATCACGGAGGGCGACGACGGAAGGGTGCTCCTCCACGACTTCGGAGGCTGCGCGACCGAGCACGTCGTCGCGTCGATGGGACTCACGATGAGCGACCTCTTCCCCGGAGGGGGGGGTGGGGGGGCGATACCCCCACGAAACCTATCAACCGCGCAACCCGATGGCCCTACTGGCCTGAGTCTCGACGCCTACGCCGCCGCCAAGCGACTCCCCGTCGCGTTCCTGAAGAGCCTGGGACTGTCCGACATCTTCATCCAGGGCACGCCCGTCGTCCGCATCCCCTACTTCAACGAGGACGGCTCCGACGGCCCTGCGCGCTTCAGGTGGTCGCTCTCGGGGAAGCGCAAGTTCACCTGGCGCAAAGGCTCGAAACCCCAGCTCTACGGCCTTTTCAGGCTCCAGGAGGCTCGGGACGCGGGCTACTGCGTGCTCGTGGAGGGCGAGTCCGACGTGCATACCCTCCTGTTCCACGGCATCCCCGCTCTCGGCGTGCCGGGTGCCGCGAACTGGCGGGAGGACCGCGACGCGCCCCGCCTCGACGGCATCGAGGAGATCTACGTCGTGATCGAGCCGGATCGGGGTGGCGAGGGGTTGCAGAGGTGGCTGCAACGCTCGCGCATCCGTCAACGGGTCCGCGTGCTGCGCCTCCCCGGCTTCAAGGACCCGAGCGAGATGTACCTCGCCGATCCCGAGGGATTCAAGGCGGCGTTCCAGAAGGCGATGGATGAGGCCCCGACATGGGCGGCGCTCGCTGCCGAGCAGAAGGCTGCGACCCGAAGGGCCGCCGCAACCGAATGCGAGGAACTGGCGGAGTCGCCGGACATCCTCGCCATGTTCGCCGCGGATCTGCGCCGGCGCGGCGTCATCGGCGAGGACAAGTGCTCCAAGATTCTCTTCCTCGCCTTGGTCAGCAGGCTGCTGGATCGGCCTATCTCCGTCGTCGTGAAGGGACCCAGCTCGGCGGGGAAGTCCTTCATCGTGGTCAGCACCTTGGCGTTCTTCCCCGCGAGCGCCTACTACGAGCTGACCGGGGTCAGCGAACGGGTGCTGGCCTACTCCGAGGAGCCGCTTGAGCATCGTTTCATCGTCATCGTCGAAGCGTCCGGCATGGACAAGGACTTCGTCATGTACCTGTTGCGCACGCTCCTCTCCGAGGGGCGCGTGCGGTACGAGACGCTGGAGAAGACGCCGGAGGGCCTCCGCGCGCGTCTGATTGAGCGAAACGGGCCGACGGGCCTCATCGTGACGACGACGGCTGTGAACCTGCATCCCGAGAACGAGACGCGGATGCTCACGATCACCGTCACGGACACGCAGGAGCAGACCAAGGCCATTCTCAGCGCCCTCGCCGAGGAGCCGGTGGAGTTCGACATGGGCCGCTGGCACGCGCTCCAGGTGTGGCTGGAGACCGGCCCGCAGGATGCGGTCATCCCCTTCGCCAAGAGGTTGACGGAGCTGATCCCGCCGATCGCTGTGCGCCTGCGGCGGGACGCGGGGGCGCTGCTGCGGCTCATCAAGGCCCACGCGCTGCTGCACCAGGCCAGCAGGGGCCGGGACGACCGGAGCCGGGTCGTGGCGACGATCGAGGACTACGCCGCCGTGCGGGAACTGGTCGCGGGGTTCATGGCGACGGGCGTCGAGGCGACCGTACCGGAGATCGTGCGGGAGACCGTCGCCGCCGTCGCCGCTGCCTCCGGCGGCAAGTCGGACGGCGTAACCATCGCCGCCGTGGCTCGTGAGTTGGGCCTGGACAAGTCGGCCGCGTGGCGGAGGGTGAAGACCGCCATCGCGCTGGGCTACTTGGTGAACAAGGAGGAGCGCCGCGGACATCCCGCGAAGCTCTTCACCGATGAACCGTTGCCCGAGGACCAAGAGATCCTCCCGTCTCCGGAGGCCCTCCATGAGGGTTGCACGGGTGCAGAGGATGCAGGGGATAGACCCCCCTCCCCCTCCCCCCTCGAAGCCGAGGACGACGGCGAGGAGGCGGCACCGTGAGCGCCGGCAGAAGCTCCCCGCACGGGTCGCCTGACGAATATGCCCCCATCCTCGATGCCGAAGGCGTGGCCAAGCTGCTCTACCTCGCCTCGGGACGTGAGGCGCTCAAGATGGCGCGCGAGCGCCGGCTGCCGTGCGTGCGCGTCGGCAAGCGCGTGCTCTTCGTCCGTGACGAGGTGATCCGATACCTGGCCCGGCAGTCCCTGGCCGCGCTTTCCGACGAGGACCTTCGGCGAGGGCAGGTGTAGGAGGTGACATGGCAGGGAAGCGCGACTTCGGGCAGATCATGCCCGGCTGGAACAAGGGCACTTGGCGCGTGCGATGGCGCGAGGGTGGCAAGATCCGGCAGAAGACGATTGGGAAGAGCAAGGCGCTGGCGGCGCGCTTCCTCGCGAAGAAGCAGGCAGATCTGGCGGAGCAGGAGGCGATGGGTCATGCCCCCATCGAGCCCATGCGCTTCGAGACGCTCTTCGAGCGCTACGTCGAGCTGCTCACGGGCGCGAAGGAACCCGCGACGCTGATCCGCGAGGAGCGCCACATGCGGCGGAAGATGCTCCCGTTCTTCACCGGCATGGACATGGACAAGGTCCGGCGCGCGGACATCGAGCGGTTCCTAATCCGCCGGACGACGGAGGCCAAGCTCTCCGGCTCCACGAGGAACAAGCAGATCAACATGCTCTCCTCGTTCTTCCAGAAGGCCGTGGACCTCGGGCACGCCCGCGAGAACCCGTGCCGCGGCATAAAGCGCCAGAAGGAGGCCCTGAAGCCCGTGCCGTTCCTCACCGTGGAGGACCAGGCGCGGCTCGTGGCGACGACCGAGGAGCCGCTGAAGCACCTCGTGGCGCTGCTGCTGGACACCGGCCTGCGTCTCGGCGAGGCGCTGCGGCTTGAGCGCAGGGACGTGGACTTCGCCCGCGGCGTCGTCACTGTGCGGACGTCGAAGAACAAGACGACGCGGGAAGTGCCGTTCACGACCCGCGGCCGGGACGCCCTCAGGGTCGCACTTGCCGTGACGGAGGAGGGCGACCTGCCGAAGGTGCGGGACTACGCTTTCCCTGCGCTCCTCTACCACTCGGTCACGGGTGAGGTCCTACTGCGGCCCGTCAGGCGCACGGCTTGGACGAAGGCCCGGAAGGCGGCCGGCTTCCCCGACCTGCGCATCCACGACTGCCGCCACGTGTGGGCCGTCACCTGCGTCCGGGCCGGGATCAGCCTCCAGGAACTGCGGGAACTAGGAGGCTGGAAGAGCCTGCACATGGTCCTGCGGTACTCGCGGCACGTGCCGGAGAATACCCCTGACCTGGCGCGCAGCCGTCTTCAGGCGTTTCTATCCTCTGGCGGAGGTCGCGCGAGCAACCCGAGGGCTGCATACCCTGCCCGCTAGTTCATTTCGTCTACGTGACCGAAGCGAACTGACTCCAGGCAAACATGGTTCTCATCGAAGGTGTAGACGATGAGTAGCGGGGTGATGAACGAGCCGTACTCTGTCGTGATGTACCAGAAGGGCCCGTGCCCGCTATGCCTGCCTGCTTCTTGCGGATTGGAAGCGAGCATCGCGATCACGGCAGTCGTCCGTCCGTCCCACCTCTTGCAGTCTGCGAATATGACGTCGCGATCACGCTTGTACTGATCGCTCTCGACAATGCTCCTCGCTTGCAAGTTCATTGGGGGGAACCGGGTTCCTTCTAGCGCCGCACAGATGGTACGAGCCGCTTGATGTGGGCTTGCTCCTCGTCAGTCAGAGGACGATTTGTTACGAAGATCGCGCCCAGCGGGATGTCATCCCCTTGGCGGAACGCGCGCCAGCAGGGATGTTCGTGAGTTCTGTCGCTCAGGTCCTTGCCGGTATAGCTCCAACACTGCTCAATCACCTCATCAACCAAGGCGATCTCGTCCGCAGAGAATCTGCCCAGTTCGGGTCGCGCGAAGGGCACGAGCCTCTTCTGTGACTTGCCGCAGTAGTCAGCAGTCTGCACACGGGCGCGGCCTTCGCTCTCCAGTTGGGCCTGCATTTTCGGGTATAGGCGCAGCGTGGGGCCAAAGAGATTGCGCTGGTAGCTATGGCCGGTAATGCTCCGCTGCTTCTGCGCGAAGAAGTGGGCATCGGCGTAGAAGAGGATCTTGTTCAGCTTGGTCGCGCCGAACCGGGGGTCCGTCTGGGACTTCCAGGCGACGTAGAGCATCAACTCCTTCAGCTTGTCATCATCCGGAGCCTTGCTGGGGTCGAACTGAGTACGTGCGGCCATAGTTGAGCAACATGATAGTACCGCCCCGAGGCGACGGGGTTCGGTGGCCCCTCCCCATGTTCTGTCACGCACCACGTCACGGATCGGACCCGAAAACGTCCGGTGGCTGATCGGAATGGGATCGGTATAAGACCGTATGCCGAGCGGGTTTAGGGCTTGCGGAACCCGCCTGCCGAGCGGCCTCTCTTCCCCTTAGCAAGCCGGTGCTTTCAACCACTCAGCCACCCCTCCGCAGGGGTGCGCGGGCGGTAGTGTACCGCGCTGCCTTGCCCGCGCCAGCGATGCGGACCTTGCCCGACCTGTTCACGACCCCGCGGATCGGTGGCTAAGGCGCGGCGCGGGCGAGGATGCGGTCGCGCACCCAGCGCATGGACGTGCGGGCCGGGTCGTGGACCTGCGAGTGGTCGTCTTCGCCCGGGTCCAGGGTCTCGATGCCTTCGCGCGTGCCGTCGGGGCGGTGGTTGGGGGCCGTGTCCTGGATGCCGAAGGACCGCGCGTTCGCGCGCACCTCGAGGTTCGTCGCCGCGCTCGGGAACGTCACGTCGTCCGTGTCGGCCGGATCGGCGAGTCCCGGGATCGTCCACTGCGCGCACGGGTCGGCGAGGTCCCAGGCGTACGGGGTCCCGTTCGCCGCGAAGTGGTTGCCCACCTCGGCGCCGCAGTCGGATTCCCCCTGGGTGCACACGCCGGCCAGCGACACGAGCGCCCACACGGGCACGTCGGGCGTCACGCTCACCGCCATGTGCCCCCACACGCATCCGTGGCTGTGGCACACGAGCACGATGCGCGTCGGGTCGTCGAACCCCTCGATCCACAGCTCGCCGATCGTGTTCAGGTCCTCCACGAGCTGGAGGAATCCGAGACGGTCGGCCTCGCCGTCCGCGTCGTCGTCGTAGCTGAAGAGCGCCGCGATGTAGTCGGCGCGCTGCACCGAGTAGCCGCGGTCCACGAGATCGAGGGCCACGGCCTCCGCCGCGTCCCCCGGCGCGCCCAGGTAGGGCTCGTTGCACTCGGGCGGGCAGAAGGGCGAGAGGAAGTCGATCGTGCGGCCCGACACCGACAGCACGACGAAGTCCGGCGCTTCCGCGGGCCGGAACGCGCTCCCGGCCTCGCCGGGGACGAGCGCGGCGGGCCCGCGGTCGTGGCACGCGGCGAGCGCGATGAGCAGGAGAAGGCGGCGCACGGGCCGATCTTACTACGCGCGCTCGTCGGGAGAACGCCGCTGGTTGGGGAGAAGGCCCATCTTGTCGAGGCGGTAGCGCAGCTGGTCGCGGGAGAGCCCGAGCAGCTTCGCCGCCTGGCTCTGGTTGTTGTCGCAGCGCTGCATCGCCTGGCGGATCAGGTCCTCCTTGGATTGGATCCGCACCGACTCACCCTCGGTCTCCAGCGTGACGCCGTCGGGGGGCAGGATGTAGCGCTGGCCGCCCTTGGTCGCCCGCGGGCGGTAGCCCAGGTCGAGGGCGAGGTCGTCCATCGTCAGCGTCTTGCCGCGGCTGAAGAGCATCGCCCGCTCGATGACGTTTCTCAGCTCCCGCACGTTGCCCTGCCAGGTGTGGGACTCGAGGAAGTCCACGGCGCTCGGCTCGAAGCCTTCCACCTTGCGGGCGAACTCCCGGTTGAACTCCTCGAGGAAGGTCTGCGCCAGCGGGCGGACGTCTTCCCGGCGTTCCCGCAGCGGCGGGATCACGATGGGGACGACGCGCAGCCGGTACAGCAGGTCCTCCCGGAAGCGGCTCTCCTCGACGCTGCGCTCGAGGTCGCGGTGCGTGGCCGCCACGATGCGCACGTCCACCTCGATGCGCTGCGTCCCGCCGATGCGGGAGAAGCTCTTGTCCTCGATCACGCCCAGCAGCTTCGCCTGCAGCGCCGCCGGCATGTCGCCGATCTCGTCGAGGAACACCGTGCCGCCGTCGGCGGACTCGAAGACGCCGCGGCGCCGCTCCTTCGCGTCCGTGAACGCCCCTTTCTCGTGGCCGAACATCTCCGCCTCGAGAAGGGTCTCGGGGATCGCCGAGCACATGACCTTGAGGAAGGGGTTCGGGGAGCGCCTCGACGCGTAGTGGATCGCGCCCGCCATCAGCCCCTTGCCGGTTCCGCTCTCGCCCAGGAGCAGCACCGTGGTGGCCCGGCTGTCCGCGACGATGCGGGCCTGCTCGACGGCCTTCCGCATGGCGGCGCTCTGCGCCACGATGCGGTCGAAGGAGAAGATCTCCGTGTTGCGCTGGCGCTCCTCCTCGGCCCGCAGCCGCAGCCGGCTGGTCTCGCCGAGCGTCTCGCTGGCGAGGCCGAGCTCGTCGGCGGCCATGGGCTTCGTGGGGTCGCTCACGGCGCCCTTGCGCATGGCCTTCACGGCGCTCTCGATCGAGCCGTGGCCCGTCATGACGAGCACGGGAACCTCGGGCCACTGGCGACGCAGGCGGGGGAGAAGGTCGAGGCCGTTCCCGTCGGGGAGGTTGAGGTCGAGGAGCACGGCCGCGGGCGCCGCCTTCTCGAGCATCCTGTGGGCGTGGGCGATGCTTTCGGCCGTTTCGGGCCGATACCCCGCGGCGCTGAGTTGCTCCGTCAGCGCGCGTGCGACCAGCGGCTCGTCATCGACGATGAGAACCGCATCCCCCCTCGCATCGGCCATACTTCCAGCTTCCCGTTCCTTGCCATCCTTCTCGCAGTCTACCAAAGGTGCATGTCCCGGGAAAGGGGAACCGGGAGTTGCCGCCGCTGCGAGAATCCGTGCGTGGCGACCCTGCTCGCGGTCACGGCGCACCCCGACGACGAGTCGTTCCTCTTCGGCGGCGCGCTCGCCGTCCACGCCGATGCGGGGGGGCGCGCCGGACTCCTCTGCCTCACGGACGGGCAGGTCGGCCGCACCGGCGGCCTCTGCACGCGGGAGGAATTGGGCCGCGTGCGGCGCGAGGAGCTCTACCGCGCCGTGGCGGTGCTCGGCATCGCGCATCTCTTTACACCCGGCCTCATGGACGGCGCGCTTGAGGGAATCCCCGACACGGAAGGGGCGCGCCTCGTGGGGGAGTGCGCCGAGGCGTTCGGGGCCGACGTGCTCCTGACCTTCGGACCCGAGGGGGCGTCGGGTCACCCGGACCACAAGGCGTGCTGGCGCTGGACCCGTGCCGCCGCGGGCGGGCGGGCGGTCTACGCGGCGAGCTGGCCCCCGGACCCCCCCTTGCCCCCGCGCGGCGGCGAGCCGCTTCCCCCGACGGCGTTCGTGGACGTGTCGTCCCTGGGCGACCGCAAGCGGCGCGCGTTCCTGGAGCACAGGACGCAGCAGGACCACCTCGCCCGCTTCGACGGGTTCCTCGCCCACATGGCGGGCCGCGAGTACTACCACCGCGTCGCGGGCGAGGGGCCCCCGCTGTTTGCGCCCTACGGGCCCTGAGCCGGGAAGAGGAGAGCACCCGGCGCGGGCACGGAGGGGCCTACCGCGGGCGGTCCGCGGCCCCGGGACGCGCGGCAGGGGGGAGGCGCATCGCGCCTAGCCCGCCTGGCCGGCCGCCGTCTGGTGACGCTGCAGGATCCGCTGGAAGATCTGGGTGAGGGTGTTCGCGCCCTCGGCCAGGTACAGCCGGACCATGCCGATCGTCGTCGAGTCGTCGAAGACCACGGCGAGGATCGTGCGATTGCCGACGAGGGTCACCTGGATGTTGGCGCGCTTGCCCTGGTGGAACAGGTTCAGGAACGTGTCCTCGCCCAGCATGATCGCCATCTGCTTCGTGGCGGCGAACGCGCCGGCCACGAGGCCGCAGATCGAGTCGACGTCGATCTTGTCGTCGACGCCCTCGCGCGTGATCAGGTGGCCGTCCTTGTCGACCAGGAATGCGGCGCTCGCCTTCGCCCGCGACAGGAAGCCGCGCAGCGTGGCGTTGATCTCCGACATCTCCTCGCGGTAGAAGCGGAGACGGTCCTTTCTCAGTTCCTCGTCGGTCTTCTGGGGCATCGGTCCGGGCATGTCGTTTCTCCTCTGTTTGCGTTACAGCAGCGCGTGGACGAGATAGCCCACGGCGGAAAGGCCCACGACGGCGAAGAGCGCTCCCGCCGCCAGGGCCGCGTTGGTGATCGTGTTGGGGTGGTGACGCGGGGGCGGGCGGGGGGCCACGGCGGGGCCCGGCGCTGCGCGCGGGCGGGCGTCGGCGGGCCGCCCCTCGTCGTGCTCCCAGCCGCGGCGCCGGGACCCGCCGACCTTCACG
>CALJKZ010000551.1 GCA_937983085.1 uncultured Gemmatimonadales bacterium | reverse complement strand
CGTGCTGGGCGGAGGTAGGGTCGGCAGCGCCATCGTGCGCGATCTGGCCGCCGAGGAAGACTTCGAAGTCCTGGTCGTGGACCTGGATCCGGTCCGCTGCGAAGAACTCACCGAGTTCGGCGCCGACGGCGTGGTCGCAGACCTCTCGAAGGCGGAAACGGTGTCCAAGGCGGTCCAGGACGCCGACCTCGTGGTCGGCGCCGTGCCCGGTTTCATGGGATACCGAACCGTCGAGCGGGTGCTCAAAGAAGGAAAGCCCATCGTCGACATCTCGTTCTTTCCCGAGGACGCCTTCGGATTGGAGAAGCTCGCCGAAGAGGCTGGCGTGCCGTGCCTCTTCGACTGCGGTGTGGCCCCGGGCCTCAGCAATATGGTCCTCGGCCGCCTGGAAGAGCACCTGGACGTCACGACGTCGTACCACTGCCTCGTCGGGGGACTCCCCGTGGAGCGGACCTGGCCCTGGGAATACAAGGCGCCGTTCTCTCCCGTCGACGTCATTCAGGAGTACGTCCGGCCTGCCCGCATGCGGAAAGACGGTGTCGACGTCACCCGTCCCGCCCTTTCCGACGTGGAGCTGGTGCATTTCTCCGGCCTGGGATCGCTGGAGGCCTTCAACACCGACGGTCTACGCTCGCTGCTGAAGACCTCGGACACACCGAACATGGTCGAGAAGACCATGAGGTATCCGGGGCACGCCGTGCGTATGCGCATCCTCAGGGAGGCAGGCTTCTTCTCGACCGAAGAAGTTCAGGCGGCCTCCGGGTCCGTACGGCCGCTGGACGGCACTGAGGCCCTCCTCTTCAGTGCGTGGACGTTCGACGACGGCGAGCCCGACCTCACCGTCATGAGGATCGTCATCGAGGGGGCAGTCGACGGTACCGCCGTACGCTACACATACAATCTCCTGGACTACTACAACCCCGACACCGAGACGATGTCCGTCGCCCGAACCACGGGGTACACGTGCACGGCCATGGTTCGGTTGCTCGCCCGGGGGCTATGGGACAAGCCCGGATTGGCCCCTCCCGAAGTCGTGGGACGGGACGCCGAGTGCTTCGACGCCGTCATCAAGCACTTGGAGGAAAGGGGGGTCCACGTCTTTCAGAGGGTCGAAGAACTCTAGGCCCGCGCCGGGTCTGCTCCTGAGCTACCGGTCCGGATCCCTTCGCCCCGGTCCCTTCCTACCGGCCGGACAACACCCTCAGGACGGGGTACCGGCCTTCTTCGATGGACGCGTCGAGGATGGCCCAGTTGGCGAGTCCGTCATCGGACCGGGGCTCGAAGAGCGTGAAAGCCAACCTGCCCAGAGACTGATTCACCGGCACCACGACAGTGCCTTCCGGCAGTGACTCCACCACCGTCTCCCACTCGCCGAAAAGCGTCCGCTCGTTGCGCCCCTGGAACGGCCGCTCAGCCACCCTGGTGGAGTCGATTCGGAACCGCTGAAGCTCCATATCGGCTGTCGGCGTCGTGGGCAGGACCGCCAGTCCGTGAGCCCGGGCGCGCTCGATGGCCGCTTCGGCTTCCGGGAGGATGTAATAAGCCTCCGGCGCCGTCTCGGTCTCGGTGGGAGCGAATGTGCCGTACTCGTACATGGGCGTCGGGTTCACCACATCGAGTCGGCGGAGAATGGTCTCCCCGGTGTAGGGGTGTCGTTCCTCGGCCACCTCCCCCATGAGGATCGTCACCTCCTGAGCGGACCGTTCGAAGTCTGCGCGCGTCGCCAAGCGCTGACCGATGACGCCCTCCAGTTCGGCCCCCTCGACCACGTCCTGGATTCGCCCGGCACGCTCCCGAGCGAAGTGGAGGATCTCCTCGACGACGTAGAGCGTCGACATCACCCGGCCCTCGAACGTGTCGTAGGCGTACGCCTCACTAAGGATCGCGATCCGGTTTCTCAGACCGATGTAATTGTTGTTGAAGCGGGGGCGATGATCGAAGGTGTACCAACCCGGGCGGCGAGGATTGTGGTTGCCGTAGTAGTAATAGTCCCAGTCATGCTTCTCCTTGATCCGTCGGGTCACCGTCGGGAGCCAGTCGTCGCGGAGGAAGTCGTCGATGACCTCCGGGGTGTTGGGATGGAGGGGAGGCGAATAGGTCAGGTGATAGGCGTGCCGCGTTCCGTTGGTGGTGTGCAGATCCACACCCACGTGGGGATCGTACGCCGTCATCATGGCCACCAGAGAGCGGGCTTCAGGTGCATCGAGCTTCATGTGATCCCGATTCAGATCGAGGCCCTGGGCGTTGGGA
>CALJKZ010000550.1 GCA_937983085.1 uncultured Gemmatimonadales bacterium | reverse complement strand
CATCTCCCGCTCCATCAGCTCGGCGACCGCGGCGCGCATCGTCTTGAGCGCGTCCCGGTAGGCCTGCAGGTCTTCCCGGGTCGAGAGGGGCCCGTGTCCGGGAATGACCCGCGTCTGCGCGTCCATGACCGCGAGCGCCCGGCCCGCCGCGGCGATGAGCCCGTCGATCGAGCCGCCGGTGGCGGTGTCGATGAAGGGGAAGCGATCACGGAAGAAGGTGTCGCCCATGTGCACCACGTTGGCGCGCACGAAGTGCACGATCGCGTCTCCGTCGGTGTGCGCGTGCTCGACGTGGAAGGCGTGCAGCTCGTCCCCGTTGATGTGGAAGGAGACGTCTTCGGTGAAGGTCACGACCGGAAGCGCGCCCTCGGGGGACGCCGGCGTGGTGGAGACCGGCCGGCCGATCCGCTCGAGCACCTGCTCCACGCTCATGCGCTCCCGAACGTTCTCGTGCGCGACGATGAGCGCGCCGGCCTCGCCCATGTTCTCGTTGCCGCCGGTGTGGTCGCCGTGCCAGTGGGTGTTGAAGACGAAACGAACGGGCTCGTCGGTGATGGCCGCGATGGCCGCCAGGATCCGCTCGGTGAGGGGCGCGAACTGGTCGTCGATGATGAAGACGCCGTCCTCGCCCACCGAAACGCCGATGTTGCCCCCCTGCCCGAAGAGGACGTAGACCCCGTCGGCGACCTGCTGCGTTCGGATCTGCACGTTCTCCATGCCCTGGGCATCCACGGACGCCGGAGCCCCCACGGCGAGGGCCAGGACGGCCGCGATGGCGAGGGTGCGAAGAGGGCGGAAGCGGGCGACGAGGCGCGATGTCATGGTGGCTGATCCTTGAAGCTTCGGGGCTTGGGCGGCCGAGCATGCCGGCGGGCGTTCAAAATGCGCCGGGCTCACCCCGTCGCAACCCTGGCGATCGGCGCCGTTTGGCTACAACGTGCAAACATATGTTCCCACGTCTGGAGGCCCCGTCGTGAGAAGGATCACCATCGTCATCGCCCTGGCGACGCTGACCGGCACGCTCACCGCGTGTCAGTTGCCCCGCTTCGAGGGCGCCGAGATCCAATCGCCTCCGGCCAACTTCCAGCGGCAGGCGGACAACTTCCCGCAGCGGCGGGTCTTTCCCGACCTGAGCGTATCCCACCATGCCGGCTGGGTGCACACCGACATGGACGGGGTGAGCATCATCTACATCGACGGCCATCCCGGCACGTTGACCATGGAGGCGATCATGGTCGCCCGGGAGGAAGCGCAGGCTGCCGAGTCCGACCCCGATGCGGTGTACGGATCCCTCGAGACCCTCACTATCGACGGGCGCCGGGCATGGGGGTGGTATCGGACCATCCAGTCCCCGAGTCGGGGGCTGGAAGAAGTCACGTACACCGCCGTGGTCCCGTACGACACCATCAGCTACGCCCTGCAGTTCACCTCGACCGAAGCGACGCTGAAGCGTGCCTCACCGGACACGCTGCGAGCCATCGTCACCTCCTTCGCCATCGGGCGAACGACGTACAACGTCCCGCTCATCGCCCTCCTCCTCGGCGCCATGCTCTTCGCGACGGCGACCTTCAGGACGAAACGGAAGGAGCGCGAGGCCCGCCTGCGGTCCATCAACCTGGTGACCATCAAGAAGGACGAGGAGAAGAAGGAGGCGGACGAAGGGAAGGCGACGGCCGCCGCGGGAGCGGGGATGAGCACGGCCACCGCTGCGCCGCCCGCCGACGCCCTCCACCCGCAGGGTCCCACGCCGAGGGCCGGCCCTGTTCCCCCACCGCTGCCCGACCCCGACCCCCGCGACCCGTCCGCGGGGTCGTAGCTGCCTAGCGGAGAAGCACCCGGCAGTTGAAGCCGTCGTCCACGTCGGCCATGAAGGTCACACGACGGCCATGGGACCCTCCCAGACGGGCCGTGTCGGGGATGCCGGGACACCCGTCGACGGACACCCGGACCTCATGCTCCCCGGCCTCCACCTCGAAGCCGGTGACGAAGTTGTTGCGTCCGTACCGTTGGAGGATCCCCACGACCTCGCCGTCGATTTCGACTTCGGCGCTGTCGAGCATCTGCCGGGCCCACGAGTAATCGATCTGGATGAGATGCCGGGTGCTCCCGGTCATCCAGAGCCACGCTACGAGCAGGCCCATTCCGACCACACCGATGGCTCCACGCCAACGCAGGGACCGAAGTCCGTCGGCCATGTCACTCCTCCGCTACGACCTCGAGGCACGCGTGCCCGTCACGCGGACGGGGCGTCACCCATCGATGCCGTACTCCCTCATCTTTCGCCAGAGTGTCGTGCGGCTCATCCCCAGCTGACGGGCCGCAGCGGTGCGGGTTCCGCCGGTGCTCTCGAGGGCGTCGACGATGGCGCTCCGCTCGTCGGCCGCGGGTTGGGCGCTCCGGTACCGCTCGCCGCCGTTCTCATCCATGGCGCCCCGACGGGCGCCGCGGATCTCCTCGGGAAGGTGCTGCGCCTCGATACGGCGCTCGCCGGCACGGATGTGGGCGCTCTGCAGCGCGGCCAGGAGTTCCCGGACGTTCCCGGGCCAGGGGTGTCCCTGGAGAAGGCGCATGGCCATGGGGGAGCACCCGCGGTGGGCGGGGCGGCCCATGCGTTCGTTGAAGGACTCGACGAGAATGGGGATGTCTTCCCGGCGAGCCCGGAGCGGCGGGAGCTCGATGCGGACCACGTTGAGTCGGTAGTAGAGATCGTCGCGGAACCGGCCCGCCTCCATCTCCGCCCGCAGGTCCTTGTTGGTGGCCGCCACGACACGCACGTCCACCGACACCGGTCGCACCGAGCCCACCGGCGTGAGCTCGCGCTCCTGAAGGACGCGCAGGAGTCGATGCTGCACGCCGGGGGACACGTCTCCGATCTCGTCGAGGAGGATGGTGCCCGCCGCGGCGGCCTCGAAGTGCCCCTTCCGCTGTCGCACGGCTCCGGTGAAGGCGCCCTTCTCGTGACCGAAGAGCTCGGATTCCAGGAGCCCCTCGGCGAGGGAGGCGCAGTTCACGGCCACGAAGGGGCCGTCGGCGCAGTCCGACCGATCGTGGATGGCGCGGGCCACGAGCTCCTTGCCCGTGCCCGTCTCGCCGGTGACCAGGACAGTGGCGTCGGTAGGGGCCACGCGCTCCACCACTTCCAGCACCGACCGGATGGCCGCTGACCGACCGAGGATGCCGCTGGGCCGGGCGTCCAGCGCCCCCTCACGAACGGGACGCCGCTCGAGTAGCTCCTCCACCCGGGCGCTGAGGACGTCGGGCTCCACCGGCTTGGTGAGGAAGTCGTCGGCGCCGGTATGGAGGGCGTCCACCGCGGCATC
Source organism: uncultured Gemmatimonadales bacterium (assembly GCA_937983085.1). GTDB lineage: Bacteria > Gemmatimonadota > Gemmatimonadetes > Longimicrobiales > Gaopeijiaceae > UBA2589. The sequence goes on along the minus strand of CALJKZ010000550.1, from coordinate 5,887 downwards.
GACGGTACCGAAGCCGCTGATCATGAGGATCGGGGTGTCGTGACCCCACGTGCGTAGGACCTCCACCATCCCGATCCCGTCGAGCCCCGGCATGCGCAGATCCAGCAGGATCAAGTCGAAGCGCTCACGTTCCAGACGCTCGATGGCCGCCTGCCCGTCGGGAGCCTCGGCAACCTCGTGCCCGTCCTGACGAAGGAGCGCCGCCGTGGACAGACGGAAGGTCCGGTCGTCGTCGACGATGAGGAGCCGGGCCGGGTTCACGCGGTCACCTCGACGCGGCCGGCGCGCAGTCGCGGGATCTCGACGGTGAGCCGGGCCCCGCTTCCTTCAGATCGGTTCGACGCCGCGATGCGACCCCCGTGGGACCGGACGAGTCCGGCTGCGGTGAACAGGCCCAACCCCACGCCCTGAACGTCGGCCTTGGTGGTGAAGAAGGGGTCGAAGAGCTGGGGCAGGGCGTCGTCGGTGATCCCCGGACCGTCGTCCACCACGTCCAGGCGGACGTTGGCTCCGGTCTCCACCACTCGGACCTCGATGGTGCCCTCGTCCTCCAGCGCGTCCTGGGCGTTCTGGACGAGATTGAGGAGGACCTGCTTGAGGGCATCCCCCGGAATCTCGGCGAAGGCGTGCTCGGGACCGTCCACCTTCAGGTCGATGGCACGATCCCCCAGTCCCACGCGGACCACCGCGACCACGTCGCGGGCCACCCGCATGGCGTCGCAGTCGCCGTCCCCGCTCCGGGGCCGGTGCAGATCGAGCATCTGCTCGGCCAGTTCGTGCATCCGCAGGAGCTCGTCGATGGCGAGGTCGGCGAGTTCGCTGGCCTCTTCGTCACCCTCGACCCTGCGGCGCAGCACCTCCAGACAGTTGCGTACGCTGGCCACCGGATTGCGGATCTCATGGGCGAGCTGGGCCAGGAGGCGCGAGGCCGCCGAAAGGCGATCGCGCTGGACGAGCTCAGCCTGGAGCATGGACAGCCGTTCCTGGCGGTCCTCGAGGGCACGGTTGGCGTCGGCCAGCTCCTCGATGCGGAGCGCCAACGCGTCGCGCATGACTTCGAAGGCCTGAGCCACCTGGTCGACCTCCTCCACCACGGAATGGTCCACGGGGGCATCGAAGTCGCCCCGGCTGATACGCGACGCGGCGCCAGCCAGCGACGCCACCGGCTCCGCCAGCCGCCCGGCGAAGAGAACGCCCACGGCCAAGGCCATGACCAGCGCCAGGCCGAAGACGCCGGCTCCGACGGCCCGGAGCGTCGGCACTACGGCCAGCTCCTCTGCCATAGCCCGGACAAAGGAGACCCGCGCCCCTCCCGGGACATGGGCGTTGGCCACGAGGTACCGCTCGTCGTCCAGCTCGAACTCGCGCACCTCGTCGGTGACGGGCTGCTGGGCCAGGAGGCCGAAGAGCCCCATGGCGGGCTCGGCCCGCCCGGTATACGCCGCCAGCTCCTCGTCGGGCGCCATGAGGAGGACGTCGGAGCGGGTGAGCACCGAGAGTCGGGCGGCTTCGTCCTCGGTCATGGGCACCCAAACCCCCACCGCCCCGGCCCAGCCATCCTCGACCATGACGGGGGCCAGAGAGATGGTGCCCAGCCCATGCTCCTCCGACTCCATGGCCAGAACGGGCATGCCCCCGGCCCGCGTAGAGTCCACGACCGGCGCATCCACGGCGGGACCCATCCAGGCGACGCCGTCGGCCCCGATTACGACGGCGGACTCGCCTGGGAAGGCCGCGGCGATGGCCTCAGCCCGCGCCAGTGCCACCGCCGTGTCGGACCGCGCCACCGCCGAAGCGAGGTCGGGGTCGAGGGCCATCTCGCGGCTGTGCATCATCCTCGCCCCCGCCAGGTTCTGCCAGCGGTCGGCGAGGACGAGCGGAGCGGTCTGGAGGTCGTCCCGGACACCCTCCTCCAGCGCCGCGGTGAGACGGCGGTCGAGAAGGATACCGGTGGGCACGAGGCCCAGTACGAGGACCAACAGGACGAGCCCCATGAGGGCGCTCTTCAGAGAAACCTTCATCCCATCTCCGCAGGGTGGACGGCGAACCGCCCTTCCATAGTGCACGGAACGGGCCGCCTGGGGAAATGGTTCTGACCGGCCGTGTCCGCGCCCTTCATCCTGTTGACCCACAATGCTTTGGGACGCCGGGACCGTCTCAAGGCTCTGTCAGACAGGCAGCCGCCCGGGTGGGCCCGGATGTTTCATGGGCCTTCCCGGGTGTTTCAAACGTGTTTCATGAAACGACCGCGCTCCAGGCGCACAGTCGGATCAGAACGCGTTCAACCCCGTGAGCTTCTGCCCGAGGATGAGGCCATGGATGTCGTGGGTCCCCTCGTAGGTGTAGACCGACTCCAGGTTGGCCATGTGGCGCATGGAGTGGTACTCGACGAGGATGCCGTTCCCACCCAGCAGGCGCCGGGCTTCCCGGGCGATGTCGGTGGCCATGTCGCAGTTGGCGCGCTTCGCCAGCGAGACCTGCTGCGGCGTCATCGTGCCCTCGTCCTTCATGCGGCCGAGATGGTACGAGACGAGCTGACCCTGGGTGATCTTCGTCAGCATGTCGGCGAGGCGGACCTGCTGGATCTGCTTGCCGCCGATGGGCGTGTCGAACATCACCCGCTCCTTGGCATACGACAGCGCCTCGTGGAAGCACGCCATGGCTGCGCCGACGGCGCCCCACGAGATGCCGTAGCGGGCCTGGGTGAGGCACATGAGGGGGTGCTTGAGGCCTCCGTCGCTGCCCGGCATGAGAGCGCTGTCCGGCACGTCCACGTCCTCGAGCACGAGCTCCGACGTGTCCGAGGCCAACAGAGACAGCTTGCCCTTCTGGTCCTTGGCGCTGAAGCCCGGCGTGTCGGTGGGGACCACGAAGCCGCGGATGCCCTTCACATCGCCCAACTCCCCGGTCTGGGCCCAGATCACGGCCACGTCGGACATGGAGCCATTGGTAATCCACATCTTCGCGCCGTTGAGGCGCCACCCGTCGGCCGTCTTCTCCGCCCGGGTGATCATTCCCGCCGGGTTCGAGCCGTAGTCCGGTTCGGTGAGGCCGAAGCATCCGATGGCCTCACCCGTGGCGAGCTTGGGCAGCCATTCCTGACGGTGCTCCTCGCTACCGAAGGCGAAGATGGGGTACATGACCAGAGCGCCCTGGACCGACACGAACGACCGGATCCCCGAATCGCCGCGCTCGAGCTCCTGCATGATGAGCCCGTACGACACGTTGTTCAGACCCGCACAGCCGTACTCTTCGGGAAGATTGGCGCCGAGGACGCCCAACTCACCGAGTTCGGGGATGAGCTCGGTGGGAAACTTCCTTTGGATGTAGGCGTCGCCGATGATGGGCATGAGCCGGTCTTCCACCCAGGTACGGATGGTGTCGCGGACCATGCGCTCTTCCTCGGAGAACAGCGCGTCGAGATTGTAGAAATCGATGCCTTCGAAACGGGCCATCGGTACGGATGCCTTTCAGTGGGGAACGCGTGGGGGGTCCCGATGGATGGGACGTGGAAATGTACACGCGACCTACCCCTCCAAGGAGAGGTCGTGCCGGGTCAGCCCAGCGGCCCTCGTGTGCTGTCGTCCAGCCAGCGCTGGAAGTCGTCCGGGGTCATGGCCGGCGCAATGGCGTGGCCCTGGCCATAGGGGCATCCCAGGTCCCGTAGGCGCCCCAGGGCCTCGAGGGTCTCCACCTCCTCCGCGATGACCCGGGTGCCGAACGCATTGCCGATGGCGACGATGGACGCCACCACCGACGCGTTGCCGTCCTCGTCCTCGAGATCCGACACGAACGACCCGTCGATCTTGATCTCGTCCAGGGGTAGGCTCTTGAGATGCCGAAGCGACGAGATGCCTGCCCCGAAGTCGTCGATGGAAAGGCGAACACCCAACTCGTCCAGCCCGGCCAGCACCCGGGAGACGATCCCAGGCGAACGTGAGATGCCGGTCTCGGTAACTTCGAGGCAGAGGGTGGCTGGATCGGCACCGGTCTCGCCGAGGATGCGGGCCACCCGGGACACCAGCCCGTCACGCTCCAGGAGCCGAGGCGACAGGTTCACCGACACGGGGATCTCCCGTCCGCTCATGCCCCACGCCATGCTCTGTCGCAGCGAGGTCCGGATGACGTGATCCGTCAACGTGGAGATGACCTCGGACCGCTCGGCGGCGGGAACGAACTTCGACGGGGGCAGCATCCCCAGATCGGGGTGGGACCAGCGGACGAGGGCCTCGGCGCCCACCACCACCCAGCGCGACTCCGAGTCCAGACGTACTTGGGGCTGATACATGGTGACGAGCTGTCGCCTCTCCACGACATCGTCCAGATCGCGGGCGATGCGCGTGGCCTCTCTGCTTTCCGCCGTGGCGTTGCCGCCGTACACGGCGACGTCGTCCGTCCCCTTGCTCTCGTACAGGGCGACGTCGGCATGGCGAAGGAGGTCGTCGGTGTTGTCCCCATGGGGCCCGAAGAGCGCGATCCCGACCGAGATCCCGACGTGGAGGACGTCGTCGCCCACCACCACCGGCTCCGCCACCGCCCGCATGATCTTCCGCGCGACCACGAGGCCACCTTCCACGCTGTCCGCACTGGAAAGAACCGCGGCAAACTCGTCGCCACCGAGGCGCGCCACGGTGTCCGACTCCCGCGTCACCTGGCTGATGCGACGGCCCACCACTTTGAGCAGAGTATCGCCCACGTCATGACCGTGTTCGTCGTTGACCTGCTTGAAGAGGTTCAAGTCCATCATGAGGACCACGAAGGGTCCGGAGCGCGCCGCATCGAGCACCGCTTGGCTCAGACGCTCCATGAGGAGACGTCGATTGGGTAGATCAGTGAGTGCGTCGTAGAAGGACAGGCGGGTGAGCTCGGCATCCCGGGCCGCCACGTCCCGGTGCTCGCGGCCCTGCTCCAGGGCGTCCTCGATGGCGGCGCGGAGCGCGTCGGCTTCGACGTCGCCCTTCATCAGGTACTGCTGGGCCCCTCGGTGGATGCTCTCGGCCGCGATGCGTTCGTCACCCTGTCCGGTGAGCAGGATGATGGGCGGACGGACCGAGGGCGCCTCGGCGAAGAGCTCGCCGAAGAGGTCGAAGGCGTCACCACCTGGGAAGTTGAAGTCCAGCAGGATGCAGTCGTAGTCTCCCGACTGCGCCCGGGCCATTCCGTCGCCGGGGCCCTCCGCCTCGTCCACCTCGATGTCCGCACCCACTTCCTGCAGGCGACGCCTCAGGATTCGGCGGTCCACCCGATCGTCGTCGATGACGAGGACGCGGAGTGCCGGCGGCTTGAGTCCGAAGCCCATGGCTCAGTGTCTCCTCTCGCCGGGGAGTCTCACCACCTCGACGTACTGACCCAGAAGTCGCACGGCGGCGTCGTAGTCGGTGCTGTCACCGGTCTTCACGAGGTATCCCGCGACGTTGCGGTCGTACGCGGCAGCCTTGTCCAGGGGGTCGTCCGAAGTGGAGAACACGAAGACCACCGCCCGACGAAGACGAGGGTCCGCCCGAAGCTCCTCGAGAAACTCCAGGCCGCCCATTCGGGGCATGTTGAGGTCGAGGAGCACCACAAAAGGGCAGCCAATGGGGTCGATCCCCTGATCCGCGCTTCCCCGGAGCCGTTGAAGGGCCTCGTGGCCATCGCGGGCCACCACCACCTTGCCTGGTAGTCCCTGACGGCGCATGGCGCGAACGAACGCGCGACGATCCACCTGATCGTCGTCCACCACGAGGAAGGTGACGTCCCGAGGGTCGGCGTTCTCGGCGAAACCCGTCGAGGCAATCACGCGGCGTCTCTCGGTGACGTGCGCCGGCCCGGCCGCGGCCACCAGAGTTCTAACCTGGCCCCCCGTCGCTCAGTGACGACGGGTCGGACCGGACCTCCGTGGGCCTCC
>CALJKZ010000549.1 GCA_937983085.1 uncultured Gemmatimonadales bacterium | reverse complement strand
TGGTACTTCGTGATAGCCATGACAGCCTCCTTGGAAAGGTTCGGTTGGTTGGTTGTTTTGTGCCCCTTCAAGGAAGCAACCACCGTGCCACTCCAAGCGGGGTCGAAGTCTGCCAAAATGCACGGGCCCTGTGGGTTACAGCATCGCTGCGGCTGTCAAAACGACGCCCCGGGCAGCCGATTCTGTCGTTTCGACATCCCGGGCGGGAACGGGCCCCGCCCGTTGCCCCCCGCCGCCGACAGCCTTCCGCCCCCGCGCCCAGTAGCCGCGGTTCAGCCGTGTCCCACCCTCGCCAAACGGGCGGCCCCGAGGGGCGGGTCCACGTCCTTGTCGGACACGCGAAGGCCCGAGCGCTCCAAGGCGGACGCGAGGCGTGCGTGCAGTGGACCACCGGGGGCCACCAGTCCGCCCCACAGCACCACCTCCCCGACGCCGCCGTGGTCCTCCGCCCCGGCGGCCGTTCGAACCATGGCCGCGAGGTGCTCCACCGCCTCATTCACCACCGCCGTAGCTGCCTCGTCGCCTTCCTCGGCACACGCCACTACGCGGGGCGCCAAGGACGCCACCTGGCTCTTCGTGGCCTTCTCGATCCACGCCACCGCTTCGTCGGCGGCTCCCACCCCGCACGCATCGAGGAGTGGGTCCTCCATAGCGGTGGGGTCGGCACGCCCCTCGGCGCTCCACGTGAGGCGCCGTAGCCCCTCGAGCCCGATCCAGTACCCGCTTCCCTCGTCGCCCAGCGTGCGACCCCAGCCGCCTACGCGCCGCTCCGAGCCGTCCGCGTAGCGGGCCCACACGATGGATCCCGTTCCGGCGATGACCAGGAGGCCGGGTCCCTCGCCGAAGGCGTCGTAGAAGGCGGCCTCGACGTCGGTGCCCACAGTGAGCTTCCTGGCGAGAGAAAGCCCCTGCAGCGCGCGGGTGACGGCAGCCCGCGGAGCCGCGGTACCGGCTCCGGCGAGTCCCGCCCATAGCACGTCGACGGGGCCCGCGTGACCCGCCGCGGCCACGGCCCGCTCCACCACGCGCCGAACCGCCTGGGCAGCATCGTCGGGTCGCTCGGCCGTGGCCACGGCCCCCTCGTCCTCCGCCCGCGTCACCTCCCGACCGTCCGCGTCGAGGACGACGGCGCGGGTACGGGTCCCTCCTCCGTCGACCCCCACGAAGAGACTCACGGTTGTCCCGAGGTCATGGTCGGGAGGGGGTCACGCCTCGGCCGGTTCATCGAACGATCCGGCGAGGACGCCGGTGACGAAGGTCACCGTGGACCCGACGAGGACGTACCACGGCCATGCCATCTGGTCGCGAAGCAGGGTCACGGTCCCGATGCCTACGGCGATCCCGATGATGGCCGCGCGCTGCCCGGGACGGGTGGTGAACACCCCGAGGGCGAAGGCCCCGAGAAGGCCCCCGTAGAACAGCGACGCGATGCCCAACGCCACCTCCACCGCCGACGTACCCTGAGAGAGTGGAATGAAGAGGATGGCTCCTCCCACCAGCAGTCCTGCCCAGACCAGGGTGAAGAGCTTCCCAGCGCGGAGGATGCGCCCTTCGTCCCCCGTCGCTCCCACCAGGGGCGCCCAGTAGTCGTACGCCGTGGCGGAGGCCAGGGAGTTGATGGAGGACGACAGCGACGACATGGCGGCGGCGAACACCCCGGCGATGAGGAGGCCCGTGAGCCCCGCCGGAAGCTCCTCCACGATGAACGTGGCGAAGATGGCATCCGACGAGTCGAAGGGTCGGCCCTGGTAGAAGGCCCACAACCCCAGTCCCACCATAAGGAAGAGAAGGAACTGGAGGATGACCACGAAGCCGCTCCCGATGAGCGCCTTCTGCGATGCCCGTTGATCGGTGCACGTGAGCAGACGCTGGACGATGAGCTGGTCCGTGCCGTGGGACGCCATGGTGAAGACGGCGCCTCCGAAGAGGCCGGCGAAGATGGTGTACGGCACGCTCCGGTCCAGCGACAGGTCCAGCAGCTGTGTCTTGCCGGCTTCGGCGCTGGCCGACAGCACCGCACCCCACCCGTCGGGGACGAAGTACTGGATGGCGACGATGGTGACCGCGGCGCCGAACAGGTAGAGACCCATCTGGACGGCATCGACCCAGACCACCGCCTTGATGCCGCCGAAGTAGGTGTAGACCACCGTGAGAACGCCGATGACGGCGATGGAGACGGGGTACGGCCACCCGGTGATGATGGCCAGCGGAATGGCCGTGGCGAAGAGGCGGACCGAGTCGGCCAGAAGTCGCGTCACCATGAAGATGGCCGACGTGAACCGGCGGGCGCCCATGCCGAAGCGGTTCTCCAGGAGTTGGTACGCCGTCGACAGCTCGCCGGCGTAGTACGACGGCAGAAGGAGCGTCGCCACCAGGACCCTTCCGGCCAGGTATCCGAGGGTCAGCTGGAGGAAGACGAGGCTTCCCGTGTACGACACGCCGGGGATGCTGAGGAAGGTCAGTGTGCTGGTCTCGGTAGCCACCACCGACAGCATGACGGCGATCCACGGCAGGGATCGGCTGCCGAGGAAATAGTCCGTGCCCCCCTTCTGCCCGCGACCCAACCAGGCGCCCCACGCCGTCACGCCCACCAGGTAGGCGATGAGGACGACGAGATCGAGGGTGGTGAATGCGCTCAACGCGACCTCGGCCGGATCGCCCGGTCCGTGATGGCCAGGGCGGCGGCATCGGCCACCGCACGCCGTACAGGCACGTGCTTCTGGTTGTCCCGCGTGGGATGCACCCGGTTGGTCAGGAGCACGACCCAGAGGTCGAGCTCGGGATCCATCCAGATGGACGTGCCGGTGTAGCCGGTGTGGCCGAACGCCTCGTCGGTGATGTAGTCACCCCCGGAGGAGCGCTCGGACGGTGTGTCCCACCCCAGTGCCCGCGACGACGAATCGTCGTGACGCGTCGTGAACTCGTCGAGGACCGCCGGCTCCACGATCCTCCGTTCTTCGGCGCGACGCACGGGGCATGGCTCTCCCTCGGCGCCGTCGGGGCGGCACGCCGGCGCCACGCCGTCGTTGAGCATCATCCGGGCGAAGACCGAGAGGTCCACCGCGGTGCTGAAGAGCCCTGCATGGCCGGCGACGCCACCCATGGCGTCGGCGTTTTCGTCGTGCACGGTCCCCCACACCATCTCGTTGCGGTAGATGGTGTCGATCTCGGTGGCGGCGATGCGCGGCCGCAGGGTGGACGGGGGATTGTATCGGGTTTCGAGCATGCCGAGCTCGTCCCAGAGTCGGTCCTGGAGGAACGCGTCCAGCGGCTGACCGGCGATCTCCTCGATGACCCAGGCAAGGGTCATGATGCCGATGTCCGAGTACGCCGTCTCCTGGCCCGGTGGGTTCTGGAGAGGCTCGGCGGCGGCGGCCTCCTTGTACGCGTCCATGCCCTGGAGCTCGTGGTACCAGGTCCGGAAGGGGATGAGGCCCGTCCGATGGATGAGCAGCTGCCTCACGGTGACGTCGGCTTTCCGCGGATCGCAGGTGGACCACCACGGCAGGGAGTGCACAACGGGGGCGTCGAGGTCCAACCGCCCTTCGCCCACGAGGATCATGGCGGCCGTCGTGGTCCCCACGACCTTGGACACCGAGGCGAGATCGAAGATGGAGGTGGGCGTCACGGGGCGCCCCGTGCCGTACTGGAGCTCACCGAATCCGTCCAGCTTCACCAGCCGGCCCCGGCGCCCCACCGCCACCGCGGCGCCGGAAAATGCCGAGTCGGCGATGGCGGCGAGGAGGAGGGAGTCGATGCGCGCGAGCCCCTCGACCGACATCCCGACGCCGGTCGGGTCGGCCACCGTCTGAAAGCTCCCCCGAGGCGCGCCACCACGGCGGGCGATGCTGCCGGCGGCGACCACCGGGCCCTGGCGCTCCAGCGCGGCGCTGGGGTCGGCGACCTTCTC
>CALJKZ010000548.1 GCA_937983085.1 uncultured Gemmatimonadales bacterium | reverse complement strand
CCATCCTCCTGCCCGTCGCGCCCCGGTGGGCGTCCCGCATCGCGGTGGTGGCCGCTATCATGAGCGCCATCCCCCTGGCACACGGCAGCGTCTCGTGGGCATCCGGCGTGAAGATCCGTGTCGGGGGAGCCGCCCTCCTCTTCCTCGCCCTGGGCCTCGGCTTTCCCCAACTGGTGCCCCCGGTGCCCTTGCGCCTGGATTCGGCGACGTTCAGTCGTGACATCGAGCGGTCGACCCTCGAGCCCGTGCAAACCTTCGACGGTCAAGCGCGGCTCGCTGAACTCGACGGGGCCGTCGTGGTGCTCATGGAGGTCTTTGCGCCCACCGTGGTGCCGACGCGGGTCGCGCTGGTCTGGGAACGGAACGGAACCGTCATTCGCGAGTCGCGTGAGATCGAGATTCTCGCCCATGAGTTGGGCTTCCGGGTCTGGGATGCCTGGCGGCCGACGGACGCCCCCTTGGAGGCAGGCCGGTACGAGGTCGTCCTTCGCACCGCGTCGGGGCGGATGTTCGGGCGCGCCAGCCTCGAGGTCCTCGACTCGTGAGCGCGGCGAAGAAGAGCAGGGTCACGCCCCTGCTGCTTCTGGCCATCGCTCTCGGAGCCGCGTGGTGGATCATGAAGAGGACGCCGCCCCACTGGAACTCCCCGTCAGTTCGTTGCCCGTGCCCGTCCAGGTGGACCTCCAGACCCTCCTCGACGAGGTGGAAAAGCACGTGCCCGGTCGGTGGGGCGACCTCTCCCAGCCGGCACCCCTGGGGGACAGCGCGAACAACAACGCCGCCATCGAGTTGGTCCGCTCGTCCTTCCAAGCATCATTGGAAGGCAATACCGCGACCCTGTCGGCCATCGTCGCGTACCGGGTGCGGGGCACGTACGATCTCCCCCTCCTTCCCGATGTGAACTACGCGTGTGCCACCGGCCCGGATGATCTGTGGCCCCGGCTGGAAGTGGTACTCCAGGCCCCCATCGAACTGGTGTCGGACTGGAGCCTCCAAGCCAGGACCGAGGTCCGGCGGCTGGCGCCCCTCACAGAGAACGAGCGCGACAAATGCGAGGTGACGGCTCTGGGGATCGACATCGCCGACCGGGTCGCCTCCAGGGCCCGGGCCTTCGTCGAGGGCCAGACTCCGGCCCTCGACTCCATCGTGGGCACCGCCGATGTCCGGTCGAGCTTCGAGGAGTGGTGGTCGGTCCTGGCCGATCCCATCCAGCTCGACGACGATATCTGGCTACAGATCCGTCCGGAGTCGGTGAGCCGCGGCGCCATCCAGGGACAGGGGTCCGTGGTACGGATTCCCGCGAGCCTCGATGCGCGACCGAGAATCGTCGTCGGCGGCCGCCCCGACCCTGACCCCCGTCCACTCCCGCCCCTGGCCACGGGCGTCGGGGAAGGACCACTCCAGGTCCTGGTCGAGGCCTTCGGCGAGTACGACGAGACCAGCCGGCTGCTCACCGAAGCGGTCGCCGGCACCCGGGTCGAAGCTGGAGGTCGGACGTTGGAGGTTCTGTCCGCGCGCCTGAGTGGGATCGGCGCCGGACGCGTGGCCCTCGAAGCGGAGATCGACGGGACGGTGGCAGGACGTCTCTTCCTGGTGGGGACACCGGTCTATGACGCGGCGTCGGGCTACGCGTCCGTGCCCGACCTGGCCTTCTCCGTCTCCACGACCAACGTCCTCGTATCTGGCGCTTCGTGGATCGTCGACGCGGGGCTCGAAGCCCTCCTGCGGGAAAGGGCCCGCTGGCCCGTGGACGTCATCGTGGAGTGGGCAGCCCAGCGGTTGCACGAAGGCCTGAACCGTTCGCTGGCATCCGGGGTGCGCCTTGAAGGCACCGTCCACGAGGTCGACGTCATCGGTGTACGGGCGACCCCCGCAGGCCTCGTCGTCGGCGCGGCGGCCACCGCCGATGCCACCCTCATCATCACCGACGCGAACTGACACTCTGGCCCGGCCTCAGCCCTCCGAACGTCGTCCCCCGATCAGAGCCTCGAGGCGGGCCGTAGCGAAGGCGTTGCCTGGAGCGACTTCGAGCGCTCGGCGATAGTAGCCGACCGCTTCCTCGACCTCCTCGACCTCCTCGTAGAGTCGACCCAGGGCCAGAAGGACCGACACCGACCGGGGATAGTGTTCGAGGTTCATCCGGTACATGGCGATGGCATCGCGCAGCCGACCCTCGCGTTCCAGGCGATCGGCCAGCGTGTTCATCTCCCACTCGCCGAAGTCGAACGTGCCGGACCCCATGCTGGTCTCACGCAGACGGTCGTACTGCGCCTGGGTCGAGTCGGCACCGTATTCATCGAGGGTAGCTCGTAGGACATCGGTGAGGAGGGCGGGCTTGGGCAGCCCACGATGGCACGTCTTGCACGTGACCCGGGTCTCGGGGCTGTCGCGATCGGCCATCATCGGAAGGAGTCCCTCGTTGATCACGTCGACGAGTCGGAGCATCTGGCGCGCCTTGCGCTTGTCCGGATCTTCGTCGCTTTCGAAGACGACCCCCTCGAAGGAGACGCCATCGCCTCCGACGTGGCAGTACTGACATCGCACACCCAGCGCGAACGAGAACTGACGCATCGTTTCTATGACGGAATCCCGGGGTGTGTCCGGGGGGAAGTACTGCAGGTTCTGTAGGCCCCGATCCTGGGCGGTGCCAGGCGAAGCCCCGATCGTGGCCATGAAAATGAGACAGCCCAGGAACCCGAGGACCGTTGCCCGCATCTCGCCCCTCCTTGTGGTTTCTCGCGGACGGCCTCTCTCGTCGCCCACGTCCGAGCAAAGATGAGCCAGCGCCGGGCTCGGCGATCCATGGATCCGACAGCGCTGTGTCAGGAAACGGAAAGGGCCGGAGCACGCCGGCGGGGGCGCACGTAGTATTTCCCGAGGGCGAAGATGAGCTGAGCGTGGAGGCGACCCAATGAACGAAGGTGCCCGAGCCGCACTCGTCATCATGATGGTGACGGCGGCGATGATCCTCGGCGAGACGCCGGTGGCGAGCCAGGAATACACCAACCTCCAGGTGCTGCCCGCCGACATCACGCGGTCGGAGCTGAACCAGATCATGCTCGACAACCTTCAAGGCCTCGGCCTTCCTCGCCGCGCCAATGAAGGCTGCCTTTTCTGTCATTCCGGCTCCATGGACGTGCCGTCCCGGGAGTGGGACTGGGCCTCCGACGAGAAGCCCGAGAAGATCAAGGCAAGGGCCATGATGGCGATGGTTCGTGACATCAACGCTCGCCATCTGTCGGGCATCGACCGGAGTTGGAACGGCGAGGTGGGCTGCTATACCTGCCACGCGGCGCGAACGAATCCAATGCCGCTTCACGAGGTCCTGAGGCGCGAGTACGACTCCGGCGGGCTCGACGCGCTCCTTGAGACCTATCGCACGCTCCGCTCGCGCTACTTCGCCGCCGGCGCGTACGACTTCCGGACACCGGTCCTCGCCCAGGTCGCCGACGGAGTCGCCTCTGCGGGATCCATCGAGGACGCGGCCGCCGTCCACCGCGCCAACATCGAGTACACCGGCGACATCCGCGCCTACCACGGGCTCATTCATCTCCGGATGGAGGAGGCCCTCGCGGCCGGTGGTATCGAGGCGATGGTCGAGCGGTACGACGCGTTGAGGAGCGAGCACCCGACCGAGGCCTTCGATTCTTCCCTCCTCTCGGGGCTTGGGTGGCGCCTCGTCCGCTCGGACCGCGAGGCTGCGGGCTTTCGACTCTTCGAGTTGAACCACGCCGAGCATCCCGACGCCTACAACACCACCGAGGACCTGGCCTACGGGCGGTCCCTGGCCGGTGACGCCGAGGGAGCAGTCGCACTAGCCGAGGCCTGGCTGGCGCACCATCCGGATCATGAGCTGGGGCAGCGTCTGCTGGAGGATCTCAGGAGGAGGTGACGGGCATCGAGAATCCGTC
>CALJKZ010000547.1 GCA_937983085.1 uncultured Gemmatimonadales bacterium | reverse complement strand
ACCCTTCGGCAGCAGCCTCACCGACCAGAGACCCGAGTTGGTGTCGCTGAAGAAGACATGCCCTTTGTGGGGCTGAGCGCCCCAGACCATGGTGGCGTTGGGCGTGTAGCCCGCCGGCGACGCCGACTTGAAGACCGCGATCTCGCGCCCCTGGGTGTACAGGTTGCCCTTGAGCTCGCCGCTGACGTCGACGACGCGGAGTCCGCCCTCGTAGTACGCCTGGTACAGCTTGTCGTCCTCCACCCACATGTTGTGGGTCCCGAACTCGGGGACCTGGTAGCGGGCCACCATCTCCGGGTTCTCGGGGTCGGTGAAGTCCACCACCTGGATGTATCCCTGGGTGACCAGCGGAATCCCGCCGGTGCCGCTCGCGGGGTCGTACTGGTCCGCGTACGAGCCCATGGAGCGGGGGTAGCCGGCCCACGCGAGGCCCTGGCGGTTCATGATCTCGTCGCCGAGGAAGAGGTACGTCTTCCCGGTGGACTCCTGGTAGTAGGGGAAGGCGGCGTGGGTGCGCCCCGACGGGGTCGGGTACGCGGTGACGAAGACCGGGTTCTCCGGGGAGCCCCCCCACTGGCCGTTCCCCACGTCCACGACCACGACGCCCGTTCCCCACTCCGACGAGAAGGCGAGGCCGTTGGCCACCCAGACGTCGTGCACCCGGCTGTCGGGGTGGTTGTACTCCGACACGTATCGCGGCGCGTAGATGTCGCTCATGTCGATGATGACGTACTTGTCGCCGTCGGAGAGGGCGTACAGGTAGTCGTCGTCGGCGAACATGTTGTGGACACCACCGGTGATGCCCTCCTCGTAGACGGCCGCCACCCGGGGAGCCCGGGGCTCGGCGAGGTCGACGATGACCAGGCCGTTCCGTCGGTTCGTCGCCCCTTCGCGGGACAGCGCCGCGTACCGTCCGTCCGGCGACACCTTCACGTCGTTGACGGTGCGGGCGTCCACCTGGATGGAGTCGATCTTGGTGATGGACGCTGGGTTCGTGACGTCGTAGAAGAACGCGAAGCCGCCGGAGACCTTCGATCCGGTGACCACGTAGTCGCGTCCGTCGACGCCCTCGTACGCCCAGAGGTCGGTGGTGCGGTACCAGTCCTCGGCGCCATGGCCCACGACTTCCAACTCCTGAACCACGTCCCTCGGCTGGGCGCGGAAGGTGTGGCGGGCGGTGAGGCCGCCTGCCGTGGCCATGACGGTGTGGATGCCCGGTACGTCGGCGACGTAGGAGCCGTCGGCGTCGATCTGGCCCGTGGCGGGGACGCCCAGCATGCCGTCGGTGGGCGTGTAGCTGTGCGTCCAGACCACGGGTACCTCCGGGCGCTCCGTGCCGGAAGCATCGCGAGCCACCGCCCGGAAGCGGATGACGTCGCCGGTGCGCGCTTCCTGGGGACCCCCTTCCAGCGTCAGCGCCACGGCGGGAAGGGGACCGACGTCGTACCCAACCGAGGCGCGGGCTCCTTCGAACTCGGCGGTGATGGTGGCGCTTCCCTGCGCGTGTGCCGTGACGTTGCCGAAGGGGTCCACCGAGGCGACGGACGGAGCGGACGAACTCCAACGCACGGCGGGGTCCGGACGCCGGGAGCCGTCGCCGTGGAACGCGAGGGCCTCGTGGCCGAGGGTCGTGCCGACGAACAGGGCCGGGCCCCCGGCCTCGACTTCGAGGCGCTGCACGGCGGGCCAGGTGACGGTGACGGGAACGCTCACCGTGAGCGGTTCCTGTCCGGCGCCGACCACCAGGGTGGCAACGATCTCGTAGCGGCCCTGGGCCACGCCTTCCACGAAGCCGTCGCCCAGAGTCACGGCTCCGCGTGGAGCCACGATCCTCACGGGCGTGTCGACGGCGGCTCCCGACGCGTCCACGGCCGTCACCACGAAGGCAGTCCGCTCTCCCATGGCCACCGTCACCGCCTCGGAGCTCGGCACCAGGCGGGCGACGCGGGTGGCGTCCGTCTGGGCGGCCAGCGGGGAGTACCCGGCGAATGCGCCCAGAAGGGACACGGCCAGGACGGCGCGGACCGCGCTCGACCGGCGTGCGACATGGGCACGAGGGCAGGCGACGACGGCGTGAACGACACGGCGGGCGCCGTGGGGGGTGCTGCGGATCATGTCGACTCCGGGTGGAACGTCAGGTGCTCGGAAGCTCGATGGGCGCCGGTTCGGCGACCAGAGCAATCTGGGAGGCGTCGGGGCTGACGGCGAGTCGACTGATGACGATGTCGAGATGGGAGAAGTCGGCGACGGGGGTCCAGGCGCGCTCGGAGGCGGGGGCGGCACCGTACACCACGGGGCCGTCGGCCATGAGAAGGGTGCCGTCGGGCGCCCACGCGTGGAAGTCGCCGCCCGCCACCCCTTCGATGATGGCCTGGGGGGCACCGCCGTCGCCCGGGAGGCGCATGATGGTCGAGGTCCCGTCGTCATGGCGTTGGACGTAGCTCACGTCGAACGATCCGGGGATGGGCTGGATGGAGCGCCCGATGTCTTCGGTCACGACCCGGGCACGTCCGGTCCGCAGGTCGCCCATCTGCAGCGTCGGTGGGTCTCCCAGGACGAACATCACCACCGTGTTCTCGTCGACCCACGCGTGGTATCCCACCGGGGCGACGCCCTCGAGAATGACGGCGGCGCTGCCTCCCTCGTGGTCGAACCGCCACAGGCGCTGGGTGGAATCGGCTTCGACGCGAATGGTGGAAATGCCGCCTCCGTCGGGGAGGGGCGTGGCGGAGTACTCGCTCTCCGGGTTGCTCTGGGTCACCCGCGCCACCCGCCGCGACGCGATGTCGTATCGGTAGATGTCGGACTGGGCGGTGTGGGGGTCGACGGAGGTGTACCAGAAGCCGGTTCCGTCGGGCGTGAAGTGGGGCTGATTGTCGTAGTCGGCCTTCCGGGTGACGTTCACCGGCTCCCCGATGGAGGGAGGTCCCGCGTTCTCCCAGTGCAGATCGGCGAGGAGGACGTCGGAGTCGAGAGGCATGGCGAAGTCGGCCGCCGTGTCGTTCGTCCCGCCGTCGGGGGAGGATGCCTCGTCCCCACCGCATGCCGTCGACACCGCCAAAATCGAGAGTCCGAGGAGGGCCGTGGCGGAGGTCCGTCGCGGGCGGTTCGGGTTCACCGTCGGATGCCTCACTCCTGCAGCGAAGCGATGAGGGACGCGCAGCTTCCCGGCGCCCCTTCGCTGCCCAGCACCAGGCTGAGGAAACGAGGGAGGAAGCCACCCAGGTCCTGTCCGCCGGAGCCGAGCACACCACTTTCCGCCAGGTCGAAGAGCTCCTGCTCTCCGGCCGTCCGGACAATGCTGCGCTCGGCGTTCCGCCTCCACTCCGCGTACGTCTCGTCGGGCCCGAAGACCATTTTGTGCAGGTTGATGCACGGCGCCAGCATGTTGAACGTCGCGAAGTACTCCCACCGGAGTCCGCGAAGGGCGTCCTCGTTCTGCACCAGCGTCGGTACGCCCTGCAGCAGGAGGCGGGCGTCCTCGGGGACGAGTCCGGCCCGCGACTTCTTGGCCGCGGCCAGCGCCCCGTCCCGGGCCCACGCCAACGACTCAGCCGTGGTGGGATTCCCGGTACGCCGGTAGAAGCCCTCCAGGCCGTTGGCGCCCATGCGCGTCAACTCGACCCCGATGAGGTTGTCCAGCAGGGTGGGCCCCTGGTCGATGAGCAGGAACCCGGTGGACACCAACTCCCGCAACGTGAGCTCCGCCTCGTCCACCTCCCCGTTGGACAACTCCACCGACGCTTTGGCCACCCGGGCCAGAGCGGCTGTCCGGAACGCCTGGAAGCGAGGCCAGGGCAGCTCCTGGAAGGTGAGGGAGTCAGGGAAGGGGAGGGTCCACCGGCCGCTCACGACATCGGCGATCTCGGCTCGGGCCAGGAGATCGAATTCCGCGTGGGCGGGGTGGGATGCCGCCTGGAGCAGCGCCGCTTGCTCGTCGGGAGCGAAGTTCGACAGCGGCTGCTCCATGAGGTCGCTGGCCACCGTCTCCGAGAACGGGTCGGGGAAGTTGCCGAAGGGGAACCACGGCATCTCGTACCGCGTCGAGGGCTCCTCCTCCATCGGCTCGGGATCTCCGGTCTCCCCCACGAAGGCCAGGTTCTGCAACGCCGCTCCCGCTGCCTCCGGCGCCACGCCAGGGTCCTTGTCCAGCGCATACCGCCGAAGGACCTCGGCGCCCCCGGCCATCTCCTGGACCGAGAGGAAGGTGGGTACGGCGATCTCCGCGAGGAGAGGACCGATGGCCGTCGTCACCGCGATGGTCGCCGTGGGTCCGAAGCCGAGGAGGAAGAGGACGACGACGACGGCCGCCGCCGTGGTGAAGCGTCGGCCGTCTCCCCGATCACCGGCCCCCAGGGCGATGGAGTCGCCGGCCTGATCCAGCGCCTGGTTCCACGCCTCCGATTCGCCGTGGATGCGGTTCATGCCCTCCTGAGCATTCCACTCCGTCTGCAGCTCGCGGACCACCGTGTCCTGGGACACGATGAAGAAGGCGCCGGCCAAACCAAGGAGGCCCGTGGGGCCCATGGTCATGAGCCAGATCCCCGACGGGGTCACGAAGCCGCGGGCTGCCAGGAGGATGGCGAGACCGAAGCCCACCACCATCCAGACGGCGCCGCCGAGAAGCAGGACCGCGCCGCGCATGCGGGCCCGTGCCACCGAAATCTGGCGGGCGGGATCGAGGGAGGCGAAGTGCCGCTTTCCCTGGATCAGGAAGCCGGTGTCGCGGCCGGAGTCGCACGCCACCTCGAGGATGGTCGTCATTCCGTAGCCGAGATCCGCGGCCTTCCCGGCACCACGGAGCACCATCCAGAGCTGGAAGAAGGCGAACACCACCAGCACGGCCCCCACCGCGGCGATGGCCATGCCCAGTTCCCAGTTGTCCTCGAAGGGTCCCAGGCTGTAGAAGGGCTGCTCCACCGCGAGGGCCCAGAGAAGGGGCAGGACGAGGATCAGACATCCGGTCCATGCCAGGACGATGACGCGCCACAAGCTCCCCTGGAGGCGCTCCATGCCCGGCGGGGGCCACGAAAGCGGGGGTGCCGAAGACGGAATCTTCCGCGAAGCCTCGTCGTTGCTCATCACCCTTCCCAGAGTCGGTCCAACGGGTAAGTCGCGTGGTGTGAGGCAAGATAGCACATGAATGGCCCGATGCAGCGCCTTTTTTCAGGGGGCGTAAGAGGGCTTCATGTCACAAACGAGGCCCCGGGATCGTCTTCCAGGTCATGAACAGACAGTGGAGTCGACGTGCGGGGCTCACCGCCCTCATTCTCGTGGTCCTCGTGCCCCTCGCCGGGTGTGGGGATTTCGGCATCGAGACCGACCGCCTGCGCGAGATCGACCGGAACCGGGCGCTGTGGGAGAGCCAGGGGCTGGCGACGTACGTATATGCCGTGGAGCGGCTGTGTTTCTGCGGCTTGGCCGGGCCGGTGCGGGTCACGGTGGAGAACGAGGTGGCGACGACGCGCGTGTTCGTCATGTCGGGCGACACGGTGCCGGCGGAGCAGGCCGAGTGGTACCCGACGGTGGACGGACTCTTTGCGCTCCTGTTCGACGCGGCCCGCCGCAATGCCCACGACATCGAGGTCGTCTACGACCCGGCCACGGGCGTTCCCCTGGACA
>CALJKZ010000546.1 GCA_937983085.1 uncultured Gemmatimonadales bacterium | reverse complement strand
CGGTGTTTTTCCTCAGCTTGTCGTCCGAAGCCACCGCGGCCTCGACGTCGACGGAACCCTCTCGGCGCAACTGCCCGAGATTGACTCTGAGCATAGTCGTGAAAGCTAGTGACAACGCGCCGAATGTCTAGGATTGGCGCCGTCTCCGCACCCGGAAACCGGGCCCGGAGAGACGTCAGAGTCCCAGGCGCTCGTGCGTCGAGAAGAAGAAGGCGATCTCGATCTCCGCATTGGCGTCCGAATCCGAGGCGTGGATGGCGTTTCTCCCCTTCGATTCGGCATACAGCTTGCGGACGGTCCCCGGCGCGGCCTCGGCCGGATCGGTGGCCCCGATGGTCTCACGAAGCCGCGAGACCGCGTTTTCGGCTTCCAGAACCATGGGGATCACGGGGCCGGACGTCATGAACTCAACGAGTTCGTCGTAGAAGGGGCGACCTTCGTGAACCGCATAGAAGGCCTGCGCCTGGGCGGTGTTCAGCCGGGTCAGGCGAAGCGCCCGGATTGCGAATCCTGCCGTTTCCAGATGGGCGAGGATCTTCCCGGCTTTGCCGGAACCGACGGCGTCGGGCTTGATGATCGCTAGGGTGTGGCTCATGGCTCGTTCGTCTCGTCTCGTTCGTCTTCGGGCACGCCGTGCAGCGCACGGAGTACCGCGTTTCGTGTGATGAGGCCGACCAACTCTCCGTCGCGCACGACGGGCAGCTGCTCCACCTTCCGATTCACCATCATCCGCGCCGCATCCACCAGAGGCTGGGCCTCGGAGACGCACAGCACGGCTCTCGTCATGACATCGCGGGCGGTGAGGGTCCCCGCCCCTGCTTCCCCCTCGTCCGACGGCGCCTCCCTCAAAACCCGCCCGAGGGCGTCACCCGTGGTGATGATTCCGAGGACCTCGTAGCGCTCGCCCACGACGGGCACGGCCCGAAGGCCCCGGCGGACCATCAGATCCACCACCTCGTTCAGCGGCGTGTCGGCGTACACCCGATACTTGGCCGGCTCGGCGGCGTCTTCCACCGTCAGGTCCAACTCGGAACCAGCATCCGTCATCGCTTTTCCCCACCGTGCGGCATGAGCCGCTAGGCCAGGGCCTCTTGAATCAGGCCGACAATGTCCGCCGGACGCTTGGCCACGGCGATCCCTTTGTCCTTGAAGGCCTTCATCTTCTCTTCGGCGGTGCCTGCCGAACCACTGATGATGGCCCCGGCGTGCCCCATCCGACGTCCTGGAGGCGCCGTCTGCCCGGCGATGAAGCCGACCACCGGCTTGCTCATGTGCGCGCTGACGTACTCGGCGGCCTCCTGCTCGTCCGTCCCTCCGATCTCTCCGATCATGACCACGGCCGTCGTCGCCGGGTCGTTCTCGAAGGCTTCCAGGCAGTCGATGAAGTTCGTGCCGATGAGGGGATCCCCACCGATGCCCACGCACGTCGTCTGCCCCAGCCCGACGTTGGTGAGCTGGAAGACGGCCTCGTAGGTGAGCGTTCCCGAACGGGACACCACGCCGATGGGCCCCTCGGCGACGATCTGCGCCGGGAGGATGCCGACCTTGGACTGTCCCGGTGAAATGAGTCCGGGACAGTTGGGACCGAGCACCCGTACTCCCTTGTCGCGGGCGAAGGCGTGGGCCCGGGCCATGTCCAGGACCGGGATGCCCTCGGTGATGGCGACCACGAGGTCGACCCCCGAGTCGGCGGCTTCCAGGATGGCGCCACCCGCGAAGGCCGGCGGCACGTAGATGACCGACGTGTTGGCACCCGTCTCGGCCACCGCCTGGTCCATGGAGTTGAAGATGGGGACCCTCTCGCCGTTGGGGCCCTCGAAGGATTGCCCGCCCTTGCCCGGCGTGACGCCTGCCACGACCTGGGTCCCGTACTCGATCATCTGGCTCGTGTGGAACGAGCCGTCGCGGCCCGTGATCCCCTGGACGACCAGCTTGGTGTCGGAATCAATGAAGATGGACATGGTGGTTCGCCTCAGTCTTGTGCGAGCTGGACGGCTTTCTCCACCACGTCGTCCATCGACGTGTAGGCGGAGAACCCGGCCTCTTCAAGGATTTCGAGTGCCTTCTCTTCGTTCGTGCCGGTGAGCCGGATGACGATGGGCACCTGGATGTCGATGCGCTGTGTGGCTTCCACGATGCCATTGGCCACGTCGTCGCACCGCGTGATGCCTCCGAAGATGTTGAAGAGGATGGCCTTCACGGTGGGGTCCGACGTGATGATCTCCAGCGCCGCCACCACCTTGTCGGGGTTCGACGAGCCGCCGATGTCGAGGAAGTTGGCCGGCTCGCCACCGTAGTACTTGACCAGGTCCATGGTTGCCATGGCCAGTCCGGCCCCGTTGACGCAGCACCCCACGTTGCCGTCGAGCTTCACGTAGGAAAGGCCGGCCTCCCGCGCCTTCGTCTCCGACGTGGGTTCCGACGAGGTGTCCCGCATGGCGGCCACGTCGGGGCGCCGGAACAGCTCGTTGTCGTCGATGGACATCTTGGCGTCGATGGCCTTGATGTCGCCTTCCGGCGTCGTGATGAGGGGGTTGATCTCGGTCATCGAGGCCCCCGAGTTCACGAAGGCGTCGTACAGCTGGCTCACGACCTTGGTGGCCTGCTTTACGTGTCCCTTGTCCTCGTACAGGAAGTTGGCCAGCCAGTAGGCTTGATGCGGGAGAAGCCCGTAGCGCGGGTCCACCGCCAGGCGCCGGATGGCTTCGGGCTGCTTCTCGGCCACCTCCTCGATGTCCATACCTCCCTCGGGAGAGACCATGAAGGTCGCCGACTGGGTGCTCCGATCCACGAGGACCCCCACGTACGCCTCGGACTCGATGTCTTCCGCGGGAGTCACCAGAACCTTCTCGACGGTGAGGCCCTTGATGTCCATCCCGAGGATCTTCGAGGCGTGCTCGCGGGCTTCGGAGGCGTCGTTGCAGAACTTGACGCCACCGGCTTTGCCCCGGCCGCCTGCGTGCACCTGCGCCTTCACCATGACTGCACCGCCGTACTTCGACGCGATGGCCTCGGCTTGGGCGGCCGTGGTAGCGACTTCACCGGGCGGAACGGGGATCCCTGCCGCGATGAAGCGCTCTTTCGCCTGGTATTCGTGGATGTCCATGCGCTTGTGGTGGATGTGCGAGGGAGGCGGCCGTGTCCGGGCCCCGTACGAGGGCGGCGGCCGGAGAGCATGAAAACCTACCAGAGGCCTCCGAGCGGATCAACGGCGAAGCCCCCCTGACGGAGGGTGCCGACCCCCGGCCGTCCACCGGGGCGAGAAGCCGCCGATCAGCCTCCGCCTGCGCCGAGTCTTCGTAGGAGGGCTCGCAGCTCGTCCAACGCTTCCCCGTACCCCTGCCAATCGCCCTGGCGCGCCCGTTCCTCAGCCTGCTCCAGGAGTCGCAGCGCTTCCGCCGACCACGGCGCGGACCCCTCCGGTGGGCTGGGTGCGGCTCCCGGATCCCCCGCGGTGGACTCCGGGGGCTGACCGGACACGACCCCTCCTCTGCCCGAACGTGGCCCGCCCGCCAGCGCCGCCACCGACTCGTCCAGGGACTGGGTCATGACCACGCGCCGCCCGTCGCTCACCACGAAGCGGCGGAGTTCCGGGATGGCGTCGGCCTCCGCAGCCAGGTACACGGGCTCCATGTAGACGATGCGATTGCCCACGGGGACCAGGTGCAGGTGGCCTGTCCACACCTGGGACCCGCTGGTGCGCCAAAGGGAGAACTGCTCCGAGATGTCCGGATCCTGCTCCACGAAACTCTCGACCTGCCTCGGGCCGGCGACCTGGTCGCCTACGGGGATGTCGAGGAGGGTGAGCTCGGGTACGCCCCGGTCGTCGGTGCGGGCGACGATCATGGCGGTGAGGTTCTCCCGGCCCTGGGGCACGAAGACGGTGGTGAGCTGGAATCGCGCTTCGTCCTCCCACGGAAGCCGATACACCCCGTACTCGGGCTCGTACGGCACTTCGCTCTCGTTGACCGCGAGTTCCTGCGGGATGGTCCAGACGTCCTGACCGCCGTGGAAGGCGCGGGCGGTCTCCTGGTGATAGAGCCGAAGGACGTCGGTCTGAAGGGCCAGGAGGTCCCGGGGGTACCGGACGTGATCACGCAGTTGCCCCGGCATCTGGCTCAGCGGGCGGACCAGATCTCCGTACGCCGCCTGAATCGCGTCGGCCAGCGGGTCGTGGACCGGGACGCGGTAGAAGGCGAGGTCGCCCGTCACGGCATCGACGGTGACCTTGAAGCTGTTTCGGACGTACCGCCGGCGTCGAGGACCGAACTCGTACAGCGACGACAGGGGGAAGGCCGCCGTGGAGGTGAAGCCCTCCAGGATCCAGACGACCCGTCCGCCGGAGATGACCGGATACGGATCCTCGGGAAAATCGAGGAAGGGTGCCACGGCCCGCGCGCGGCTGGTTACCTGCCGGCGGTGGATGAGACGGCTGTCGTCGGACAACTCCGTGGAGAAGAGGAGGTTGGCATGACCGAAGTGCCATGCCAGGAGCAGCTTGCGGAAGGTTGACTGGAGGGGGATGCCTTCGGGGAAGTCGATCCCTGCGACGCCCGGAGTCCCGTCCGGCGCGGCGAACTGCTCCACCCCGCCGGTGGCTACCGCATAGCGGGTCTCCGACTGGCTACGGGTACCGAAAAAGATCTCGGGGCGCTCGAGCTCCAGGCGGTCTCCCTCGACGGCCTCCGAGACCACCTCGGGCGGGATGTTGCGCAGCAGGAGTTCCGGCCGGAAATCCTCGGACCGGGTGGCGGCCAGACTGGCCACGGCACCCACGCCCGCCACGTATCGCTCCCGCAGGTGGGTGTTCTGCCAGTTCTGGTCCTGGATGCCCGAGAACTCCACTTCACGGGCCGAAACCGCAACGGGGGTCAACGTTCCATCGGCCGCACGGTACCGGTCGATGGCGACGCGGGAGAAGCCGTAATAGGGGAAGAGGGCTTCCAGCTCCCGGTAGGCTGTGAGGAGGGGCCGCGATCCCCAGACCGGCAGGCCCGCCATCTGCTCCGCGGCCGATTCCCAGTCGATGGGGGCATCGTTGTCGAAGGCGAAGCTCCTGCGCTCCAGACAGGGCGCACCCTCCCCGTCGCCGGCGCACGCCGCGTCGTGTAGTCCGAAGCCGTAGCGGGTGAACTCGAGATTGTGCTCGATGTACGGCGTCTCGGTCTCCAGCTCGTTGGGGCTCACCCGGAAGCGCTGATACAGGGACGGGTAGAGGTTTCCGATGACCACCGTTCCGATCACCACGGCGGCGAAGGAGCCGATGAGTGGCCAGGGGCGATTGCGTAACGCCCCCCACATGGTGCCCGCCGCCGCCCCCACACAGATCACCGTGAGCGTCTGAAGAGCCGGCAGGCGGGCCTGGGCGTCGGCATAACCGAAGATCCCCTGCACTTCCGAATTCCCCGACATGAGGAGCTCGTAGCGGCCCAGCCAGAGTCGGGCGGCCAGAAGGAGGAGGAAGACCGACAAGAGCGCGCCCAGATGGGCCCGTGGGACGTCCTGGGCCTGAAAGCGTCCCCGGACCCAGGAGATGGCCCCGGTGGCAGAATAGCCGCCGGTGGCCAGCGTGAAGGCCAGGAATGCCACGATGAGGGCGTAGGTGACCAGCCGGATGAGCACGGGGTACCAGAACGCGTAGAACCCCAGATCCCGCTGAAGGATGGGATCGACGTCGCCCCATGGCCCGCTGGACACCGCCAGGAGGACCGCCCGCCCCGTCGCCGGTGTCACCGCCGCGCCGAACCACAGACCGAGTACGGTCGAGGCCGCCAACAAGGCCCAGGTCACGTACCTCTTGGGAAGCTGCTCGGAAATCTCGAGGTTGCCGAAGCGCCGCCGGATCTGGATGCCGCCGAGGGTCGTGGCGGCGATCTTGAGGTTGAAGTAGACCACCACCGCAACGAAGAGCCCCGCCCCGATGCGTACGCCCCATTCCCACGCCATGCGGGTCCAGAAGGCGTCGACGTAGCCCGTCTGCGCCTGCCAGAGGATCTCCACGTACGCCGCCGTGATGGCCTCACCCAGCAGCAGGACGAAGAGTACGGCGGCCAGTGCCGCAATGGCGATGCGACCGCCACGTATGGCGGCGAAGAGATCCGACGGGTCGCGGCTCATGCGCGCCTCAGGGGAACGTGACGCCCTGCCCCGCCAACCAGTCCGAGACCACCGACCGGATCTCGTCCAGCCTCTCCTGGGTCCGAGCCTCCAACCGCGCGACGATCACCGGCTGCGTGTTGGACGTTCGCAAAAGGGCCCAGCCGTCGCCGAACAGCACCCGCACGCCGTCGACGTCGATCACGTCGTGGCTGGCACGGAAATGCTCGACGGCTCGCTCCACGATCTCCCACTTCTGCTCCTCGGTCACCTCGATGCGAATCTCGGGTGTCGAGACATACACCGGGAAGTCGCCAACCCGTTCCGAGAAGGATCGTTCCCCGTGGCTGAGGATGGCGATGAGGCGACAGGCGTCGTAGAGGGCGTCGTCGAAGCCGAAGTAGTCGTCGGCGACCATGATGTGGCCCGACAGCTCCCCGGCCAGGAGGGCGCCCGTCTCCTTCATCTTCACCTTCTGGAGCGAGTGGCCGGTCTTCCACATGATGGGCTCGCCGCCAGCGGCCTCGAAGACCTCCGGGAGCGCCTGGCTGCACTTCACGTCGAACACCAGCTTCTGTCCCGGCCCGTGCTTCTCCAGGAGGTCCAGGCCGAAGAGCAGGAGCAACATGTCGCCGCGCACGATGGCGCCGTTCTCGTCCACCGCACCGATGCGGTCCGCGTCCCCGTCGAAGGCCACTCCCAGATCGTGGGGAGTCTCCCGGACCGTCCGGATGAGATCCTCGAGGTTCGCGTCCACCGTCGGGTCCGGATGGTGGTTGGGGAACGTACCGTCGGACTCACAGAAGAGGGGCGTCACTTCGACGCCCATGGCCTCGAGAAGCTGCACGGCCACCAACGCTCCGCTGCCGTTGCCACAGTCGACGGCCACCTTCATGGGACGACCCAGCTCGAATCGCCCGGCGACGTCCTCCACGTACCGGTCGAGGACCTCGACGCTGTCGAAGCCCCCGGCGCCCTCTCGTAGATCGCCCTCCGAGATGCGACGGTAGAGGTCCTGGATGGCGTCTCCGTACAGGGCGGCCCTGCCGGCCGTCATCTTGATGCCGTTCCATTCCGGCGGATTGTGGGATCCGGTGATCTGGACCCCGGCGTGTGCGTCGAAAGTGACCTCGGACCAGTACAGGACCGGCGTCGGGACGGTACCGACGTCGAGTACGTCGGCTCCCGCCGCTCGGAGGCCGGCGATGAGGCCTCGCGCCAGGTCGGGGGAGGACGCCCGGTTGTCATGGCCGACCACGATGCGTGGCTGGTCGAGACCTCGCTGGTCGCGCACCTGCGATGCGAAGGCCCGTCCGACGGCTTCTGCGATGCCGGCGTCGAGGTCCTCGCCGACGATGCCGCGGATGTCGTACTGGCGGAAGATATGCGGCTTCATGGTCATTCCGAGTCCGGCGGTGGGTGCTAGAAGGGGTGATCGGCAGCGAAGCGTGCCGCGTCAGGGCATGGGTTGCCCCGGGGAATCTACTGTCCCAGCCCCGGCATGCCTGCGCCCATGGCGCCGAGTCCCTCCACGCTGGCGCGGGCGATGTCCAGGGCGCTGCCGGGGAAGAAGCCCAGGTACACCACGACGAAGACCGAGGCGATGAGGGCCACCCGCATGGGCAGCGGCACCTGCACGAGGGAGTGCTGCCCCTCGGTGAGCTCGTTCTTCATCCACATGAACCACGCCACCCGGAGGTAATACCAGTAGGAAGCGATGGTCGTGAGGACGAGGATGACCGAGAGGTACCACAGCTGCGCGTCGGCCGCTCCCTGGAGCAGGTAGATCTTGCCCATGAACCCGCCGGTCCCCGGGAAGCCGGCGAGGGAGAGAAGGAAGATCGTCAGGAGGACGCCCAGCAGGGGTTGGGACCATCCGAAGCCCGAGTAGTCCTCCACCTGCAGGCGCTCCTCCGCCTGATGGGCCACGCCGATGACGATGGCGAATGCGCCGATGTTCATCACGGTGTACACCAGCAGGTAGAACAGTAGGCCGGCCGCGGCGGTCTCGTTGGACGCCGTGATGGCAACCAGGAGGTAGCCCGCGTGGGCGATGCTGGAATAGGCCAGCATGCGCTTCACGTTGGATTGGACCAAGGCGATGAGGTTCGCCGCCACCATGGTGATGGCAGCCAGCCACCAGAGTATGGGGTACCAGGAGTCGTACGCTCCGTCGAAGCCCACCATGAAGACCCGCAGGAACGCTACGAAGGCGGCTGCCTTCACGGCGGCGGACATGAACGCCGTCACCGGAGCGGGAGCCCCCTCGTAGACGTCGGGCGTCCACATGTGGAACGGCACCGCCGACACCTTGAACCCGAAGCCGATGATGAGGAAGGTGATGCCGAGGAGGAGGAAGACCGGCGTTGCCGCTCCCGACGCCACGCTCAGGCTGATGGCCGCCACGTTGGTGCTGCCGGTGGCGCCGTAGACCAGGGCGATCCCGTACAGGAAGAAGCCCGTGGCGAAGGCGCCCAGCAGGAAATACTTGAGGCCGGCCTCGGCGGACTTTCGGTCGCGTCGGTTGAACGCGGTCAGTGCGTAGACCGCGATGGACATGACCTCGAGCCCCAGGAAGATGACGATGAGGTCCCGTGCGCCGGCCATGAACATCATCCCCGCCGTCGCCAGGAGAATCAGGCCGTAGAACTCACCTGCCTGGAGCCGCTGGCGGTACACGTACGAGAAGGAGATGAGGATCGAAAGCCCGGCCGCCAGGAGGAAGACCCAATTGGCGAACAGGCGGAAGCCGTCCACCGCCACCATGGAGTCCCGTCCCACCTCGGTGATGCCGTACAGCCAGCCGTTGGCCAGCGCAGCGAGAAGGACTCCGACCAGGGCCAGCCAACCCAGGCTCGCCGCCTTGTTGAAGCTCGGATCGCCTCCGTCGTCTTCACTGTCCTTGTAGCGACCGGACACGCCCGTCACCAGGACGACCATGGCCCACGCACACAGGATGATTTCGGGCAGAAGCGCCCAGAAGAAGTGGAGCTGGCGGCTGAAGTCTAGTTCCATGGTGCCTTACTCGTCGCCGTCGGCGGTGGGCGTGGCGTCATCCTCGGGCGAGGCGTCGGGTGCCGGCGTGGCGTCGGTTTCCGTGGCGTCGAGGGCCGCGGCCTGGGCTCCAGCCTCTTCCACCCGCTCGATGACCATGCGGACACTCGGCTCCATCCGCTCCAGGATGGGGGTCGGATGCCAGCCGATGATGATCATGAGCGCGCAGAGCGGAGCCATGATGGCCATCTCTCGACCGTTCAGGTCCTCCATCTGACGGTTCTCCTCCTTCTCCAGCTTGTTGAAGAAGACCGTCTGGACCATGGGCAGCATGTAGTACGCGGCGAAGATCACGCCGAGGGTCGCCACGAAGGCGAGGGTCGGATGCGTTTCGAACGCGCCGAGGAGGGCGAGGAACTCGCCCACGAACCCGCTCGTCCCTGGCAGGCCGATGGAGGCCAGCGCCGTGATGACGAAGGCCGTGGCGAACCAGGGCGCCACCCGGGCGATTCCGCCGAAGTCGGCGATGGTCCGGGTGTGCCTCCGCTCGTAGAGCATCCCCAACAGAAGGAAGAGGGCGCCGGTGCTGATGCCGTGGGAGATCATGACCACCAGGCCGCCCTGGAGGCCGTTCACCGTCAGGGCGAACACACCGAGCACCACGAAGCCCATGTGGGCCACCGAGGTGTACGCCACGAGTTTCTTGGCGTCGGGTTGGACGGCCGCCACCCAGGCGGTGTAGAGAATGCCGATGACCCCCAATACGAGCATCGTCGTCACCACCGTGGGGTGCTGGGCGGCCACGGGGAAGAGCGGCAGCAGGAACCGCAGGAAGCCGTAGGTGCCCATCTTCAGCAGCACGGCGGCCAGGATGACGGATCCCGGCGTGGGCGCCTCGACGTGGGCGTCGGGCAGCCAGGTGTGGAGGGGGAAGACCGGAACCTTCACGCTGAAGGCCAGCGCGAAGGCGGTGAACAGCCAGAGCTGCTCCGTCCCCGTCAAAGCCAGCTGAAGGAGGTCGGCGTAGGCGAAGGTGGGCATGCCCATCATCGTCTTCGCCTTCCAGAACAGGTACAGGATCGCCACCAGCATGAGGAGCGATCCGAACGCCGTGTACAGGAAGAACTTGATGGCGGCGTAGATCCGTCGCTCACCACCCCAGATTCCCACGATGAAGTACATGGGGACCAGGGTGAGCTCGAAGAACACATAGAAGAGGAAGACGTCCGTGGCCACGAAGACCCCGACGACGGCCGCCTCCAGGAGGAGCATGAGGGCGTAGAAGGCCCGCTCCCGGTTCTTGATGTAGTTGA
>CALJKZ010000545.1 GCA_937983085.1 uncultured Gemmatimonadales bacterium | reverse complement strand
GAAGCTCATGACCTGCTCGGCGTGCTCGCCCAGGGTCTCGATCTTCCGGTGGAAGGAGTCCTTCAGGCCGTCGAGGACCCAGTTCTCGACCTCGTGCCGCTCGATCTCATGCTCCGGGTCGTTCTCCTCAGGGAGCTCGGAAACGAGGATGAAGAAGTCGAGGGTGAGGCGGCGGCGAAGAGCGGCCAGGTCCCAATGCTCCGGATTCGCCTCAACGGGCGCGTACTCGTCGATGGCGTCCCGAGCGGCGTGCTCGATCATCTCCCAGATCTCGCCCTTGAGATCTTCGCCTCCCTCGAGGGCGAAGAGCCGGAGGTCGTAGATGACCTCCCGCTGCTGGTTCATGACGTCGTCGTAGTCCAGGAGCCGCTTACGCGCCTCGAAGTTGTTCGTCTCGACCCGCTTCTGCGCCCGCTCGATGGACTTGGTGACGAGCCCGTGGGTGATGACCTCCCCTTCCTCGGCGCCCCACTTCTCCATGACGTTGGCGATCCTCTCCGACCCGAAGAGCCGCATGAGGTCGTCTTCCAACGACAGGTAGAACTGCGACGACCCGGGATCGCCCTGGCGTCCGGCCCGGCCCCGAAGCTGCCGATCGATACGACGTGAGTCGTGACGCTCCGACCCCAGGATCTGGAGCCCTCCGTCTTCGAGGACGTCGTCACGGTCGTTCAGGCGAAGCTTGTCCGCCCGGACGGGGTCGACGGGCAGGACCTCGTCGGGGTCGATCCCCCGTTCCTCGAGCCATCCCAGCGTGCGCGGCTCGGTGATCCCCTTCCCGAGTTTGATATCCGTTCCGCGCCCGGCCATGTTCGTGGCGACGGTGACCGCCCCTGGCTGACCGGCGTCGCGCACGATCTCCGACTCGGACTTGTGGTGCTTGGCGTTGAGCACCTGATGCTGGATTCCCCGACGCTTGAGCATCCGGGACAGGGTCTCCGAAACGTCGACGTTGGTCGTACCCACCAGGACGGGAAGCTCGAGCCGGTTGAGGCGCTCGATCTCGTCCATGATGGCGATGTACTTCTCGCGCTTCGTCTTGAAGATGAGGTCGTCCCGGTCGTCGCGGGCGATGGGGCGGTTCGTGGGGATGACCAGGACGTCGAGCCCGTAGATCTGGTGGAACTCGCCTTCCTCCGTCTCGGCCGTGCCCGTCATGCCGGCGAGCTTGTCGTACATCCGGAAGTAGTTCTGGATGGTGATGGTCGCCAACGTCTGGGTCTCGCCCCGGATCTCCACCCCCTCCTTGGCCTCCACCGCCTGGTGCAGACCGTCGCTCCAACGCCGGCCGGGCATCTGGCGACCGGTGAACTCGTCGACGATGACGACCTGACCGTCCTCGCCGATGATGTACCGCTCGTCCTTCTGGAACAGGGTGTATGCCTTCAGCAGCTGGTGAAGGACGTGGATCTTCTGGCTCTTGGCCGCATACTCGGCCTCCAGCTCCTGCATCCGCTCCCGCTTGTCGTCCACCGACATGGTCTCGGAGTTCTCGATCTCGCCCATCTCCGCCGAGAGATCGGGCACGAGGAAGGCGTCCGGATCGTTGGGAGACAGCTCGTCCAGGCCACGATCCGAGAGATGGACGTTGTGTCCCTTCTCGTCCATCGCAAAGAGGAGCATCTCGTCGACCTCGTAGAGACGCTTCTCCCGCATGTAGTCGGCTTCGACCTTGTTGATGAGCGTCTGGAGCGACGGATCATCCGCGAGAAGCTTCATCAGCTTCCGGTGCTTCGGCGCGCCACGCTTGACGGCCAGCAGCTTCTCACCGGCCTCGAACTCCTCACCCGCCTCCAGGTGTGCCTCCGCCTCACTCACCAGCTCGTTGGTGATGCGGAGCTGCTTCTTGTGGAGGGAGGCGACCAGAGGATTGTACTGCTTGAAGGGCGTCGACGTGTCCCGACCCACCGGCCCCGAAATGATGAGGGGCGTCCGGGCCTCGTCGATGAGAATCGAGTCGATCTCGTCGATGATGGCGTAGGCATGGTGCCTCTGAACCCTCTGCTGGAGGGTGTGGACCATGTTGTCACGCAGGTAGTCGAACCCGAACTCGTTGTTGGTGCCGTACGTGATATCCGCGCGATACGCCGCCTGCCGCTCGGGCGAGCCCGGATCGTGCAAGTCGATGACGTCCACGGTGAGGCCGAGGAACGTGTAGACCGCGCCCATCCACTCAGCGTCACGCTGGGCCAGGTACGAGTTCACGGTGACCAGATGGGCGCCACGACCGGCCAGGGCGTTCAGGTACATGGGCATGGTGGCCACCAGGGTCTTCCCCTCACCCGTGGCCATCTCCGCCACCTTGCCCCGGTGGAGCGTGATGGCACCGATGAGCTGCACGTCGTAGGGGATCATGTCCCACGTGAGCTGCTGGCCGGTGACGGTGATCTCCTGCCCGACCAGTCGGCGGCACGCGTCCTTCACGACGGCAAAGGCCTCGGGGAGGATGTCCTCCAGCGACTCTTCCACCTCCTCCAGCAGCTCGGCTTCGAGGCCGCCGATCTCCAGGGAGAGACGCTCCCGCTCGGACGGGTCCTCCGAGTGCCGCTTCTCCTCCTTCAGCCCCTCGATCTTCTCCTCGAGCTCGGCCGTCCGCTCCTTGATGTAGGCCCTGAACTCGTCGGTCTTGGCCTTGAGCTCGTCGTCGGACAGCGAGGCGAGACCCTCGTATGCCGAGTTGATCTCGTCGACGAGGGGTTGAAGAGCTTTCGCCTCGCGCCCGTGGCGGTCACCGAGGAGCTTCTTGATTGCGGCTTTGAGCATGGATTCGTGGGTAGGACGCCCGAACGTCGGGAGAGTCTTGGGCTCGGCGATACCGTAGCCGTGACAGGTACACCACCCCGACGGGAAAGGTCTGGCCGCGGCGGCTCCGAGTCGGTGGCGCGGCCTCTGCGTTGTTGCTGCACGGACCCAATGGTACATTGGGCGCTTGACTCTTTGTAGTGTCTGGCGGCGCAGTCCGACCACGCCCCGTCAGCCCGAAGTCGAAACCAAAGGAAGTGGGCCAAGGGGTGCGTATTCTACGATTTGCAGCCGGGCCGTTGGCCCTGGCGTTTTTTTTGGGCATCGGAGTCGCGAGTGTGGCGGCACAGATCCCCACTTCCGCCGCGGATGCCCAGCGCCTCCTCCGGGAGAATCCCGACCTGGTGAGGCAGCAGCTGCTCCAGTCGGGAATGAGCCCGAGCGAGATCCGGGCACGGCTGAGCGCAGCCGGGATTCCCACCGACGCCCTCGACGCCTTCCTCGCCGGGGGGGAGATCGACCCCGACGTGGCCTTCACTCCGGCAGCAATCCAGGGGCTCCAGACCTTGGGGCTGGCCGTGGAGACGGCCGATGGGCTGCAGTTCGTCGAACTCAGCACCGGCATGCAGGCGGGTATGGACCCAGACTCCCTGGACGCGGGCTTCCCCATCTTCGGCCACAGGGACTTCCGTCGGGCCACGTCCCAGTTCCAACCGCTCCTGTCCGGTCCGGTTCCCGGCGACTACCTCGTGGGGCCCGGTGACCAACTCCTTCTGCTCCTCACGGGGGAGATCGAGGCGGCGCACGATCTGACGGTCACCCGGGAGGGGTTCGTCGTCGTCCCCAACGTGGGGAGGGTGGCGGTCGCCAATCTCACCATGGCCGAAGCCCGCGCCCTCCTTCGACGTCGCCTGGCGCAGGCCTATTCGGGGATCGATCGAGGGACCACCACGGTGTCCGTGAGCATCACAGAGCTGCGCACCATCCAGGTCTACGTGGTGGGCGCGGTCCGACAAGCCGGCGCGTACCAGCTCGCTTCGGTTGCCACCGTCCTGAATGCCCTCTACGCGGCCGACGGTCCGACGCCCTTGGGGAACCTGCGCCAGGTACGCGTCCAGCGGCGGAGCGGCGACGGCGTCACCGTCGATCTCTATCCCTATCTGATTACGGGGGACGTGACCGGAGACCTGGGCCTGCGACAGGGTGACGTCGTCCACGTGCCGCTGCGGGAGTCCCGGATCCGCCTCGACGGGGCGGTCGGGCGACCCGCCTTCTACGAAACGTTGGACGGCGAGGACCTCGTCGATGTCCTCCGATACGGAGGCGGGTTCGGCCCCAGCGCCGATCGCCGCCGCCTCACCATCCACCGGGTGATGCGACCCGGCGCCCGAGGGCCCGGCCTGGGCCAGCGTCAGGCCATCGATCTGGTCCTTCAGCCTTCCGACGACCCCACCGCTCCGAACCACCTCGGAGGTGTCGCGATCCCCCCGGTGGGACTGCAGGACGGCGACTCCATCGTCGTCGATGAGGTGGGCGCCCTGGCCGACGGCTTCTACGTCATAGTGGGGGGCATGGTGGCGAAACCCGATACGTTCCCGTGGGCCGACGGAATGACCATCCGCGACGCCATCGGGCTCGCCCGAGGTCCCATTACCGGAGCCGACCTCCGAGCGGCGGAGGTCACGCGGTTGCCCGACGATCGCTCCATGGGTGAGCTCGCCGATCGACTGCGCGTTCCTCTCGACTCCAGCTATTTGGGTCTCGGGCCCGACGACGCCTATGTGGGGCCCCCCGGAGTGGAGTTTCCCCCCTCAGGCGTCAGCCCGGAGTTCGAACTCGCTCCGTACGACCACGTCACGATCCTCAGGCAACCCGACTTCGAGATGCCCCAGTCCGTGAAGATCATGGGCGAGGTGTCGGTTCCGGGTGAGTACGCTCTTCTGAGCAAGGACGATCGCGTCGCCGACCTTGTAGCCCGAGCCGGCCGCATCCTGGAGACGGGACACGTCGAAGGAGCCCGTCTGTATCGCTCCCAGGACGACATGGGTCGCATCGACCTGGATCTGCCCGCAGCGCTGACCGCGCCGGATAGCGACGAGAACATCACGCTGCAGCCCGGCGACTCGCTGTATATCCCCGTCTTCTCCCCCACGGTGAGGGTTCAGGGCGCCGTGAACTCCCCTGTGTCTGTTCTGTGGCGCGAGGGGCAGGACTTCGACTACTACATCGCCGCCGCCGGTGGGCTCCGGTCCGACGCCGACAAGGGCCGGGCGTCGGTCCGCTACGCCAACGGGCTGGCGAGGACCCGGGACAAGTTCATCTTCTGGTCTTCGTACCCGACTCCCGGTCCGGGCAGCATCATCAGCATCCCGGCCGAGGATCCGGAAGACCAGTTCGATACCCGGGGTCTGATCACCGACCTCGTGGCCATCCTAGGATCGATCACGACGGTCATCGTGGTGGTGACGCGCAGCAACTAGACGGGATCCGTCCAGCGAGGCGGGATCAGCCCTTCACGATCCAGCCCAACAGGCCGCCCTGCCCTGCGGGTCGTGGTGCCACGTGTCGTGCGTCGACGAGCACGTTGGCCCGATCCACGACGCGCCCGTAATCGAAGTCCGAGTGGTCCGTGAGGATCACCACGGCGTCGGCGCCGGAGAGAGCGTCGTCCGTGAGGTCCACCGACGTCAGGTGATGCCCGTCTTCGTCGAGTTCGGGCACGAAAGGATCGTGGTAGGCCACGCTTGCCCCGTCATCTTCAAGGAGACGGAGTACGTCGAGCGCGGGTGACTCGCGAACGTCGTCGATGTCCCGCTTGTATGCCACTCCGAGGAGCAGGACCGAGGAGCCGTTTACGGCCTTCTTCTGTCGGTTCAGGGCTTCCCGAACCTTGTTGACGACGAAGTAGGGCATCTCCGAGTTGATCTCGGACGCCAACTCGATGAATCGGGTCTTGTAGTTGAGCGTCCGCATCTTCCACGACAGGTAGTGCGGATCGACGGGGATGCAGTGCCCGCCCAGGCCGGGACCCGGCGTGAACTTCATGAAGCCGAAGGGCTTCGTCGAGGCGGCATCGATGACCTCCCAGACGTCCACCCCCAGGCGGTCGGCAATGAGGGCGGTCTCGTTCACCAGCCCGATGTTCACGGCTCGGAAGGTGTTCTCGAGGATCTTCGTCATCTCGGCGGCCTCGGTGGACGAGACCGGTACCACGGTGTCCAGAAAGCGCTCGTAGAACGCCTTCCCGGCCTCCGTACAACCCGCAGTGATCCCGCCTACCACCTTCGGCGTATTCTTCGTGGTCCACACCTCGTTGCCGGGATCGACTCGTTCCGGTGAAAAACAGAGGTGGAAGTCCTCACCAACGGTCAGACCACTCGCCTCGAGGGCCGGGAGCATGACCTCACGCGTCGTACCCGGATACGTCGTCGACTCCAAGACGATGAGCTGTCCCTTTCGGAGCCCTGAGGCGACGGCCTCGGACGCAGCCAGGATGTAGGAGACGTCGGGGTCCCGCGTCTTGGACAGCGGCGTCGGCACGCAGATGGAGACCACGTCGCACTCGCTCAGGCGGCTCATGTCCGTCGTCGCCTCGAGCATCGACGCCTCCCGCAGTTCTGCCACCTCCGCGGCCGGCACGTCCTGGATGTGTGACCTACCCGCGTTGACACTCTGGACGACGGTGTCCTTCACGTCGAAACCGATGACACGGATCCCCGCCTTGCCGGCTTCGACGGCGAGCGGCAAGCCCACATAGCCGAGACCGATGACTCCGAGGGTCGTGGGACGTTGTTCTGGGGCGTTGGTCACAGCGTGGCTCTCACGTCGTGGAGAAATGGGCGAAACAGGCGTGCAGACCTACAAGCGGAAAAGGATAACCTCTCGCGGCAATGCGTCATACGGCCCGGGGGCGGCCCCTCCCGCATCGCACGGACCGAAGGCGAACGTCCAGGTCAGCACACGAGGCGTCGTGACTCCACCCTCACGGGTCCCCGGATCGGGACGCTTCATCCCGCTCGACGAGATACTGAGACAACGCGTCCTTCCAGTGCATCATCGGACGCCCCAACGCCCCCTCCACGGCACTCAAGTCCAGGATCGAATAGGCCGGACGAGGAGCCGCCGCGCCCCACTCCGCGGTGGAAACGCCCTCCACGGGAACGTCCAGGCCGCGCAGGCGCACAGCCTCACGCGCGAACTCGAGCCACGTGGCATCGCCACCGTCTGCGAGGTGGACGACAGGCGTGAGGCCCTGCTCAAATAGACCTCGGACGAGCAGGTCGAAGATCCCGACCGCAACATTCCTGGCCCAGGTAGGCCGCCCTCGTTGATCGTCCACGACGCGCAGGGAAGCCCCGCCCTCGGCACGTCGGAGGATCGCATCCACGAAGTTGCCGCCCCCCCTCCCGTACAACCAACCCGTCCGGATGGCTACCCCACCCGATGCGAGCGCGGCCTCTTCACCCGCCAGCTTCGTTTGGGCATACACGGACAACGGACGGACCTCGTCCGACGGCAGGTAGGGCTCGCGCTTCTGGCCGTCGAACACGTAGTCCGTGGAGACGTAGAGGAGGCGCGCGCCGTGACGCGCAGCGGCAGAGGCTACGTTCACGGTGCCACCGTGATTGACGCTCATCGCCTGGTCGGGCTCCTCCTCGGCCCGATCTACGGCCGTGTAGGCGGCGCAGTGTACGACCCAGTCGGGTTCGAGTTCGCCGATGACGTTGCCCACCTCGACGCCGTCGGTCACGTCGAGGAGCGCGCGAGGTAGTCCCAGGATCTCCGTCTTCGCAGGGGATCCGCCCGCACGTCGGTGCCCGGTGTCGGAGCCCAGCCGCACCAACTCGGAGCCCAGGAGCCCTCCAGCTCCGGTCACGACGATTCTCACGTTCCGATCACCATCACAGGCGTATCGATCCGACCCTCAGCTCCGACCCTGAACCTGGTCGATGAGCTCGCCGTACAGCTCCCCGAGGCGCTCCGCCACGTTGCGGACGTCGATCTCCTCCGTCACGCGCGCCCCGTGCTCGAGGATCATGGCGCGGGAGTCGGCATCGGACGCCAGTCGGAGCAGATCCGAGGCGAAGCGTTCCGGGTGGCCCGATACCATGGGCAGACTCTCCTCCAGCTCCTCCGACCACCCCCCGACTCCCTGCTGCATCTTCACCGTCGGCACCTCGGCGGCGATGGCGAGGAGGGCCGCTCGGGACCACGAGGCCCAGGGCGAGGCGTCGATGGCCACATCGGCGGCGGCCCAGATGGGCCCGGCCTCCGTGCCTTGGCCCAGAAAGACCACCGAGTCCCCGAGTTGGAGCTCCTCGGCCTTCCATCGCGTCGAGGCCCCGTACCTGCCCGATCCGACGACGAAGATCCGAAGGTTGGGGCTCTCGGCGCGGGCGGTGGAACGGACGGAGCGGATCCGGTCCATCCCAGCCCCGGACTCGAAGTTCGACAGGAGGGCGAAGGCGACGTCGTCGTCGTCCATGCCCATGAGGCGACGCGCTCCGTCGCGGGTCACGCGGGTGACGCGGTCGCGTACGGCCTCCACGTCCACCGAAGTGGGCAGGACGGTCACGTGCCCCTCCGGCGACCCGTACGCCCGCACCGCCAGACCGATGCTCCCCTCGTTGGGCACGACGAAACGGGTGCCCACCACCCGAGCACGTGCCTTGCGCTCCAGGTGTCGGAGGAGGCGCCCACGGAGATCCTTCTCATGGGTGGGGGGCCGGGTGACCGTGCGCACCACCGCGACGTCCTTGGGTGCGGCCAGTTGGGCTACGGCGCCGCCCCACGACCCGAAGCCGTGGACCAGGTCCGCCCCTGTCTTCCGGATGAGCGCCTTCGTCTTCTCCACGGCCCGCAACGTACCGAAGGGCCCCACCAGCCCCAGCGAATGGGTGCCGACCTTCAGCTCACGGACGCGCTCGCGGAGCTCTTCGCGGCCCCCGAGGGTCACGACAGAAGGCTCGAAGCTGGATCGCGACAGACGCCCCAGGATGGTCACGACCTCTTCGCCCAGATCGTTGGCCGCGAGGGAGCCCATGATGTAGAGGACACGGGGTCGGGTCATGGGCGGGTCTGGCCTGCTCCGAAGCGGTGGATGGCATGGACGGAGCGGCCCCCCCCGGAGCCGGTCCATAAGCCAAACAAAACCTCCGGGGGGCCCGGCCGCAACCATGAAAAAAGAGCCCCCCGGGACAGATCCCGGGAGGCTCGACCTTCTCGTCGGGGACGGCGTCAGCCCTGGCCCACCGTCGCCGGGGGTGCCTTGACGATCTTACCGGCCGAGATGCACCGAGTGCACACCCGCACGCGCCGGCGAACACCTTCGGCATCGACGATCTTCACCGTCTGGAGGTTCGGCAGCCAACGACGCCGCGTCTTGTTGTTCGCGTGGCTGACATTGTTGCCCGTCGCCGGGCCTTTGCCACACGTGTAGCACACTCGAGCCATCGTTCTATTCCTGCTTGATCGTTTGCTTGTATCGAGGGCCCGTCAGTTGCCCGACGCGCCGTTTCCTTCGTCTGAGCCCGACGGATCGGCGGCGCCCTGGCCGCCCCCTTGGGCAGGCTCGACTTCCGTCGCCTCGATGAAGTGCGTGGCGAACTCGGCGACGATGCGGTCGCCCTCGGCGATACCACCCGACTCGGTCCAGGCCGTCAGAACGGAGTCGCTCATGGCGTGCACGGTACCCGTGACGGTGACGGCCGAACCGGGCGTGATGGCCACGCCGGAAGCCACGACCGCCGGGCCCTTGGAGACGAGGAACGGGTTGCCGCTCGGCGTCTCGAGCCAGAAGCCCTGCTCGCCCAGAAGGCTGGCCACGTTGGTGGCCCCGATCTGTACTTCCTGACCCTCGAAGGGAGTGCCGTCGGCCTCTAGATCACCGATGGGAACGGTGCTCATGGTGGGCGTCGTGTCTTCGACCGGAACCTCGTCGATGGCACGCTGAGCCCGCTCCGCCGCCGCCTGCTCACTCAGCCAGTACATGAAACCGCCGATTACCACGAAGGCGACGATCATGAGGGGGGTGCCCAGATTCGTCGCACCACGTCGAGAATCGTTCTTCGCCATGTCCTTCGTCCTGTCCTTTGGAGAGTCGTCTCTAGCGGAGTCGAGCAAACTAACGGACCAGTTCGATGAGCGACATCTCTGCCGCATCACCTTTTCGGCTCCCCAGCTTCAGGACCCGGGTGTATCCGCCGGGACGCTCGGAATAGCGCGGGGCGATCTCGTCGAACAGCTTCCCCAGCACCTCGCGGTCCTGGATCTTCGTGGCTGCGAGGCGGCGTGAGTGGACGTCGCCACGGCGGGCCAGCGTGATGAGGCGCTCGGCGTAGGGCCGGAGCTCCTTCGCCTTCGCCGTCGTAGTCTCGATCCGCTCGTGCCGGAAAAGCGACGTCGCCATGTTGCGCATGGTCGCCTTCTTGTGGCTGGCGGTGCGGGAGAGCTTCCTCCCCTTCTTACGGTGCCGCACGGTCTGCTACTCCTCGCCGCTGGTGGCGGCCTCAGCCTCGTCTTCCTCGACGAAGAAGAGACGTCCGTCTTCGCCCTCTTCCAGCTGCATCCCGAAGCGGAGGCTGTGCTCCTCGAGGAAATCGGAGATTTCCTTCAAGGACTTCTTTCCGAAGTTCTCGATCTGGAGCATGGAATCCTCGGACCGCTGCACCA
>CALJKZ010000544.1 GCA_937983085.1 uncultured Gemmatimonadales bacterium | reverse complement strand
ACCGCACGAGCGTCGCCCGCTCACCGATGTGGATGCGGTAGTCGGGGAGCACGGCCGGGCCGAGGGCTTCGGGATGGAGGCCCTTCCCGGTCAGGAGAGCCCGGTCCATGAAGAGGCCGTAGAAGAAGATCTTCATCATGATCAAGCGGAGGGGGTGGCCGCCAATCGGTCGTGTCGCACGACGTCGTTCGCGTGTTCGGTGGTACCTGTAAGTCGTGGCTATGGCTAGAGTTGCGTTGGTGCTACTCGTGTCGTCCGTGGGGGTCCGTAGGAGGCTGAGGTTCGCGGCCTCGGGCCCCCCTACGAAACCGACCGGAGCAACGATGGCCTCGCGACTCAACCGACTTACGACGAACGACATCCGCAACGCTGGACCGGGCGAACACGCGGACGGCGGCAACTTTGTCCTGAGACGCTGTCGGTGCCCGTCGCGCCGGGAGCTGGCGGCTGGGCACCGGTGGACGCTCGCGGAAGAACGCGACCCGCGCCGGGAGGCCGCCCCGTCTCAAGTGACGTTCAAGGTCGCGGCCGACCGGACCTACGAAGCGCTCGCGGCGATCGTCTCGCGACCATCCCTTGCCGCGAAGCAGAGCGCTTCCGGAAAGTTGAGGAGGAGTACGGCGACCGACTCCGCGAAGCCCTCAAGGTCGCGGAGGAAACGGAGCAGATCCGTTCAGATTCCGAGGCGCAGCAGGGTCCGGAGGTCGGGGGCCCGGAGGAGTCGTCCGGCTAAGACGCTATCAGCCAGGGATCTCCTCGCAGCGGCCACGAATGATGTACTGAATCCTCGTACCAATGAGCGTCCACACGAACGTGTTTGGTATCGCTCCCCCGGAGCCGAGCTCATAGGCCTGAACGTCGAAGCCCAGCTCGAAGGCTGACATCCCCCCGGGGCTGTAGATGCCCATTGGTGAAAGCCCGGGACGAGGCACCGGCCCTCCGGCTGCTTCCATGTCCAGGCCCGACACAAAGGGAAGACCAGCGTCCGGCGCCTCTAGGCGGTGCGAGCCGCCCTCCTCCTGATAGAGATACAGATAGGGCCCTGCCGCGTTGAACCCGACGAAGTGGTACGGCTCAACGAAGGCAGACGATGTCAGCTTGGGTCGTTCAACCAAGGCCGGCCCCTCCCCCGGCAAAGCGGCCCCTGTGATCGTCGCCGCCGTGTGGGTGAGGAAGAAACGCTCGAGCGAGGGCTCTGGGT
The DNA here is from genome assembly GCA_937983085.1 of uncultured Gemmatimonadales bacterium. Taxonomy (GTDB): domain Bacteria; phylum Gemmatimonadota; class Gemmatimonadetes; order Longimicrobiales; family Gaopeijiaceae; genus UBA2589. Next base: position 1,787 of record CALJKZ010000544.1, on the reverse strand, counting down.
TCAAGCCTTGCGCCCTTCCATCCTGAATTCCGGCGACCTGATCGGTGACGCAGATCAGCTTGGTTTGCTGCCCCCCAACCGATTGAGCGAACATCGTGGCTGGCGTGGCGGCCAGAACGAGGAACAGGGTGCAAATACGCCGATCCATAAGTCTCCCACCTGAGACAACCCCGCCGCTAACGTGCGGCAGGTTGTCCCATCTCGCCATGTCCACGCCCCGCTCAGCCTGGAAGCGCGTTGGGGCCAGGACAAGAGACCACACGGGTTCCCCTTGACCGCCCCCGTCGAGTCGGGCCTACTCACCCGGGACCGAACCTCGAGGTCATTGCAGTCTGCGCCATATCATCGATCGGTCTACAGAACGGGCTGGGACACTTCACCTCGCTGCCCAGTCACGCAAGACGAGGGAGCCGGTAGGAAGACTTTCGCGGAGCGTTCCGGGGAAGGCCGAGAGGTTGTCCTGGAGCCGAGCTGGTAGTGCGCCCAGAGCGATGTATGCCGGCGCGGCAGGTTGCCACTCGTGGCTCGGCTCAGCGCACGACGAGGTGACTGCCTCAGGGCCTTCGGCTATGGTCCGATCGCGGACGTCATCACCCCTAGGAGATGCGCATGGTCGTCAATAAGAGAGCCGCGCTCGTCTACGACTTCGACGGCACCCTCGCCAAAGGCAACGTACAAGAGCACTCCTTCATCCCCGAAATGGGGGTTGAGAAGCGTGAGTTCTGGGCCGAGGTGAAGCGGCTGGCTCGTGAACACGACGCGGACGAGATCCTCGCGTACATGTGGCACATGTTGTCCTTAGCCGAGCAACAGCAGGTCCCAATCACGCGAGCGCTGCTTGAGAAGCATGGGCGAGAGACGCCTCTGTTCCGCGGCCTAGACGACTGGTTCGACCGGATCAATGCCTTTGCCGCCGCACGCGGGCTGGCCCTTGAGCACTACATCGTGTCTTCAGGCAACCACGAGCTGATTTGCGGCTCGCCCGTCGTGGAGAACTTCAACGCGGTGTACGCGTCCAAGTTCATCTACGGGGAAGACGACGTGGCGGTGTGGCCGGGTGTCGCCATCAACTACACGACCAAGACGCAGTTCCTGTTCCGCATCAACAAGGGCATCGACAACACGTGGGACAACGACAAGATCAATCGTTGGATCCCAATGGACGAACGCCCGGTGCCCTTCTCGCGCATGATCTTCTTGGGGGACGGCGATACGGACATCCCGGCGATGAAGATGGTGCGCCACCAAGGCGGCCACTCCATAGCGGTCTTTGACCCCGATGAATGGGGCACGGAGCGATCGCAGGAGAAGATCTACCACCTCATTGCCGAAGACAGGGTCCACTTCGTGGCCCCTGCGGACTACAGCGCGGGGTCACAATTGGCAGTCACCGTGAGGGGAATCCTAGGGCGTATCGCCCGTGAAGCCGGGTACCGCGGCCCTCCGCGGGAGAGCGAACCGACGGCGTAGCGCCTCGCCGCCGCCGCTGGCGGCCCGGGGGCGCCCGCGTTCGTGCGCGGCTCCTCCGGTGCTCGTCAGGGCTTCCTATACCCTGCCCTGCAACGTCTTCCTCCTGTCGTTCTACGGAGGGGGAGGGATTCTCGACGCCCTGCGGTCGTCGAGGGCTCGCGGCTTCGCGAACGGGTCCGCTTCGCGGTCGACCGGGCCGGCCGCTCGCGGCGAACCCACGTTGCGCCCTCCCTCCGGGAGTGCGCGTGGGTTCGAACTGAATGGTGATTCGAGCAAATGCGCCCAATTGGGCATATCGGTCTTTCAAGCGGAGGGGG
>CALJKZ010000543.1 GCA_937983085.1 uncultured Gemmatimonadales bacterium | reverse complement strand
CGATGGCCTCCACAAGTCCCCACGGCGACCACAGGGCCTCTTGCCCGGCATCGGAGAGGTAGAGACTCAGCGCCGCAATGGCCACCACTCCCGACCACCAGCGCACCACCTGCACGGTGATGCGTCGGTGGGGGTCGTAGTACCTCAGAATCGATCAGCTCCCATCGAGATTCAGCGTCAGGCAATCGCTGTTCAGATCACAATCACTGCGGAACCAGCAGCAGCTTTCGCAGCAGATCGCCCCCTGACAGCAATCCCGCAGCCCGGACATCGGCAGCACCTGAGCGGCGAGGGGGCCCATGACGATGGCGGCACCGAGGAGGACGTTGAGGACTACGAGGGCGAAGAGGAGTCGCTTTCGCATGAAGGACACTCCGTTGGGGGAACGTGCGGGAGGAAGGGTGATGCGCGCCAGGATCCGAGGCGGTCGCCGTCAGGGGTCTGGACCACCCCGACGATCTCCTCGGCGGCGAAGAGGAATGGTTCGAAATTCGAAGGAAAGCGGACCCGGAGAGCCTCGCCGTCGGTGGGAACGCGAAGCCAGGTGTCGTCGGCGCCCAAGGGGTCGGCCTCGAGGTCGAAATGCCTGAGCCAGACCGCAGCGTCGAGGGCGCACCGAAGATCGACGAAGTCGGTAGCCAGCTGGCCGAAGACTGGGCGTACCTCGCGGAGACGGGCCCGAAACACCTCCGCGGGTACTTCGACTCCCGAGCCAAGTTCATGGTCGGCCATGGCCCGCAGGAAGGTGAGTATGCCCTCGTCCGTGATGCGGACGCCCGGGGAAGCGACGCGGACCGAGTGGATGAGGACCCCGCGCTCGTCGATCCACTCCACCCGCCCGTCCCTCGGATTCCAGATGGCCATCCCGCTGGGGCACACATCCCACAATGGCACGGCGGGGAACTGACCGACGCCTCGCTCGTCCCGCGGCAGATAGTCCTCGAAGCGGACGACGGACCCATCCGGCTCCAGGTCTACGCTCGCGCGGACCAGTTCCCCTCGCCCGAAGTCGAGAGGCTGAGTCATGCCGTAGGGGAGTCGGACGAAGTACGTGATGTCTCCCCGCGCACGCACCCGCCACGGGTCGACGTGCGAGACGCGTTCGATGTCGGCGCGGATCCACCCCGAGCGCTCGTCACTCAGTCGATGTACGGCATCGAGGGTGCCGTCGAGAAAGAACGACGCCCGCTTGCCCAATCCCACGTCCCAGACGTCCACGTGACCCAGGGTCACCCGGAGGGCCACCGGCCGACCGAGCTCACTCGGCCCCTCTCCCTGGTTGCCGAACCTCTGAACGTCGGCGCCGTCCAGGCTTACCCGCGTAATGAACGGCGCCGCCCGGTCGAGGACCCAGAGGTTCTCGCCGTCGGACACCATGTCGCGCACGTCGGTGAAGCCGATGCTCGCGGGAAACGACCGCAGATCGGCGCGGGCCACCTCCACCGACGTCTCCTCGTCCGACGCTTCGGAGCCGCACCCCAATCCCGTCCACGCGAGGCCGACCATGAGGCCCGCGATCCAACGTGGCCGGCGAGGTACCGCTTCGAGCGGCCGATCGGTGCCCGCAGGCGTCACGGGCGAGCGCTCAGCACCGCCGCCACCGAGGCGACCTCCGATCCATGGCCGCCTACGAGGACGTGCCCGTTCTCGTCGAGGGCGAACACCCACGGGGTGAGACCTACCAGCGCTCGAGCCGGGCTTCCAAGGGTAGGCACGACCACCGACCGGACGGGCACGCTCCACCCGTGCCGAGCGGCGTACTGCTTGGCCGACTCGAGGGGCTCCTGAGACACGGCGACAACCGCGAGGTCGGCGGGTCGGGCACGCATCCATTCGGCCCAGTCGGGCGCCAGCACCTCGCAGTGGCCGCAGCTCGAGTGGAAGACGAGCACGAGGACGGGCTCGCCGGTGGCGAGAGGCGAGCGTGCTCCGTCGTCGGCGATCACCTCGACGGAGCCGAAGTCGAATCCGGGGGGCGTCGTCGGCGGTCCGCTGGCTGCCCCTCCGCGTGCAGTGAGCAGAAACCCGATCTGGGCCAGGGCCAGCACACCGAGACCCAATGCGACTCGATTCCCATTACTCTGAAGCCACGTCACGCTCGCGCTCGCTTTTCGGAAGAAGACGATCCCGGGGTATTAGGACGCTCGTCAGCCCGAAAGCGTGCAAAAACCACCCGGCGCCCCTCACGGCCCGCGCACCGATTTGCACGCTTTTTCGTCGACGCGCGTCTATAGGGGCGCACGAAGGGGCCCGGCGGGCGGGGCCCGGCGTCATGTCGCGAATCCTGGGGGGGCTGAATCGGCGTGCGCGAAACCGGGGAACCGGACAGCCCGCACTCTTGGCCGTCCCCCACAGGACGCGAGCCCCGTTCGGCCTTGGCCGAACGGGGCTCCTCCGTGAGGCCCCGCGCGCGCGGACCTCGTCGGAGTGTCGGGGGGGCGTTGCCTCAGTTCTTCCCGATGGCCGTGTAGATACGGTTCGTCGCCGCCGGGTGATTCCAGATGATGTCGTCCCGACCATCCCCATTCACGTCGGCCACGAACATCCGGAACTGGGACCAGTTCGGATCACCGTCGGGGTGGAGCTGACTGACCGTGGCGAAGTCGAAGGTGCCGTCGCCTTCACCCAGGCTCACGTACGTCCGGTTCACGCCGGCCGCGCGGCTCCCCCAGATGAGGTCCGCGTCGCCGTCACCGTCCACGTCCCCGACCTCCACCGACAGCGGCGGGTTCTGGGGGTTGTCGCGATACTGGGCGGCCTCCACCGGCGAGTAGTTGAACCCCGAGCCGTTCCACATGCCTACGGTGACGTTGTTCTGCAGACTCGTGGTGTCGGCCCAGATGATGGCCTGACTCCCGAGTCCGTTCACGTCGCCCATGCGGATGGCGTAGCCCGTCCAATCCGTGCTCGTCGGGTGATCCGCGTACGCCTGGAGCGCCCACTCGTCGTCCCCGTTTGACGTGACGGCGTAGACCCGGTTGGCGCCGGTCGCCCATCGTCTGTTGAAGACGAAGACCATGGCGCCGACGCCGTCGCGGTGGGGGGGGCGGAGGAGGGAGGGCGCCTACGTGCCCGTCGAGAGCATGCGCCAGGGTCGAAAGTCGAACTGGGAGTCGCCTTCCGACATGCCGGCGTAGACCCCGAGAGGCTGGCCCCCGAACCGTACGAAGTTCAGGTCGTCCAAGCCGTCACCCGAGCCCGTCGGGCCCATGGCATCGCCCACCAGCAGCGTGTAGTTCGTCCACCCGTTGGCCGCGTGGATCCGGACACTCGGCGTACCGAACGTGCCATCGCCAGCGCCGATGCCGACGAACGTCTTGTTCTCCCAGTCGAGGTAGTTCCAGACGAGGTCGGCGAAGGCGTCGCCGTTGACGTCGGCCACATGCACGGTGTAGTTGCCCCACCCTTCCGTCGGGCTCTCGGGATGAACGAAGGGCGCGGTGAACTGGAACGTCCCGTCCCCGGCCGAGATGCCTACGTACAGCTGGTTCGTGCCCTGTTGGAGCTGGTTCCAGATCAGATCCATGCGGCCGTCGCCGTTCACGTCTCCGGTGAGCGTGGTGACGCCCCCGGTGAACGGCGCGTCCTGGATCTGGGGATCGAGGAAGGCGAAGGATCCGGGGGATGCCGGAATCGCCTGGCACTCGCGGATGCTGTACTCCGTGGACTCCGTCCGCCCTGCGATGGAGTTGTCCCCCAGGTTGCGCAGCGTGTACGAAAGCGGCGCCGCCGTGGAGAGAGGGGCATCCTCGGTGAAGTACTGCGACCAGTCTCCCGAGCGGATGATGTCCAACACGTTCTGGGCGTCGCCGCCTCGCGTCGTGACCTGGATCTTCGCCGTCTCAAGGATCTTCCGCTGCTTCGCGGACAGGTCGAGCTCCACGCTCGCCGCGATGGCGTCGTAGGCGGCGTTGAGCGTCGCGCGGATGTCCGATTCACTCGCCGTGGACGTGAACGAGAACATCATCATCCGGCCATACACGACGTTCGATACGTAGATGGGCAGGTTCTCCGGACCCATCCGTCCCTGATCGATCTGCTGCTGGAGCTTCTGCTGGGTGAAGTCGGAGCTGAAGAAGGCGCCCGGAGACTGACCGCCCTCGACGACGACCGTGAACATCCGCTGGATGTAGTGGGCCGTCACTGTGGTCTCCGCGGCGTCGCGGGAGATGTCGGTTCCGATGCTGCCCGAGAAGCCCAGGTAGCGACCCGAGAGGTTCGCGGAGAGGGCGAAGGATTCCTCGGAGTGATACGTCTCCATTTCGAAGTCGATGGCACTCGGTGCCCGGATCCCCCGTCCCGTCGCGTCGCCGATGATGGCTCCCACCGCCGCTCCCACGGTCGCCTGGTTCGGACCCTCCACCTCACGGAAGTTCTCCGCGAATGCGAAGGAGGGGATGGAGACCCGAAGCGGCGCTCGCTCGGCGATGGGCAGGCCCTCGAAGGAGCCCAAGGCTTTGCGGCTACGGCCCTGGATGAGGCCGCCCGGCCAGAGGATCTCTACGTCGGGGTCGTACATGACCAACTCTTCGGGATTGGAGGCCATGTTGTAGTCCTGCTCGGTGCACTGGTACACCACGTCAGGCAGGACCGTGACCGTACCGTCCTCCTCGATCTGCTGGACGCTCACCGTGTCGGCCCCCGCTTCCTCCGGCGGGCCCACGGGTGTCGGCGCCTGGGTCGGCCCGTTCACGTCGGCCGTGTACGCGCTCCACGTCGGGAGCTCGGTCAGGTAGGCGCCGACCTCCGCCGGAGTCTCCGTGGGCGTGGGGACCCCGCCAGGGTCCTCCCCGCACGCCGCCAGGAGTCCGACGGTGGCCAGCGTCAGGAGCGGGAAGGAGGGCTTGGTCACCCGTCCGCCTCGCGGATGGCTCCGAGTAATCGGAGAGCTCTCGTGTCGTCTATGCGTTCTCATGGGTCTGCTCCTCTAGCTGATCTTCTTGTGATCGACGGCTTCGCCCGCCGGGGAGTCGCTTCCGGCGCTGCCCGCATTGCCGCCTCCGCCACCCGCG
>CALJKZ010000542.1 GCA_937983085.1 uncultured Gemmatimonadales bacterium | reverse complement strand
GCACCATCACCGCCGGTTTCCGTTCGTCCTGGGAGATGACGATGGAGAAGTCGGGAAAGCGCACCCGATAGGTGCCGGCAGCGCCGCCGGCTTCCCAGTTGATCTCCGACTTCCTGCTCTTCTCTACGAGCCCGTCGAAGAAGGGCCTCAGCTCCGTTGGGACTGGCATCCTCTGTACTCCTTTCATTTCGTCGCTCTGCTTCTTCAATGCTCTTCTCGCCCTACGCAACTGGGAGCGCGTTCGGATGAGCAAGCAGTCCCGCGGGCAGTCTTGCCCCGCCGGTCCAGTACCAGCGGACACCGCGACGAGGACCGAACCCGGCGTTGCCGTCTCGCACTTGCCCTCGACCCGCGACGCGCGTAATGCAGGGGCAGCCAGGACTCACCATACGCCCAGGCGAAACCCGGAGCTGCACGGTTTCGTCGGGGGGTCGGTGGCCATCGATCCCCGACGGGACCTTTCATGTCGACTCCCCTCATCGAGTTGGACGGCCTGAGCCAGGCCTACGGCAGCCTCGTCGCTCTCGATGGAGTCAGCGGGGTGGTCCCTCAGGGTCGCATCGGTCTGGTGGGCGCGAACGGAGCCGGCAAGAGCACGCTCATCAAGGTGCTCCTCGGCATCCTGAGGCCGTCCCGGGGATCGGCGAGGGTCCTCGGGCTATCGGCGGTCGACGACACCATCGCGCTCCGATCGCGCGTCGGATACATGCCCGAGCGCGGGGGTCTGCCCCCGGACCAGACAGCGGCGGACTTCATGATCTACGCCGCGGAGCTGGCCGGCATTCCCCACAAGGCTGCCCGACAACGCGCCTCGGACGTTCTCACGCTGGTCGGTCTACACGAGGAGCGATTCCGGCACCTCGGGGACTTCTCCACCGGAATGATGCAGCGCGCCCTATTGGCCCAGGCCATCGTCCACGATCCGGACGTGGTGCTACTGGACGAACCGCTGGCGGGCCTCGACCCGGAAGGCCGGGACCAGATGCTCCGGCTCATCGGGCGATTGGAAGGCTTCGGGATTCACACCTTGGTGTCGAGTCACGTGTTGAGCGACATCGAGAGCACCTGCGACTGGATCCTCATGCTCGAGTCCGGTCGAGCTGTCCGCAACAGCGCCCTGGACGACCTCGTCGCCGAGGAGACGGTGGAACTGGAGGTGCTCCGGGACGAGGATGGCGTGGCCCGAGCACTCCGGGATCGGGGGGCCGAGGTCCGGGTTCGCGGACACAGGCTCGAGGTGACGACCGTCGAGTCCGACCCCTATGCCATGATCACGAGGGTTCTGGCCGAAAGGGGTGTGGGGTTGCGGCTCCTCCGACCCGGAGTGAAGACCCTCGAGGACGCCTATCTCCACAACGAGGCCGCTCGATGAGTACCACGGCGGCAACCACCTCGAACGCAGAAGTCGACGCCGGCCAGGGAGCCGTATACGACCTGGGCTACCGCCCGCACGATGGCGACCGGCTCGGCCGGGGTGGAGCCTTCCGCGCCATGATGATCGATGGCACCCGCCGAGCCCTGGGGCTCAGGCGCAAGCACCTCTCGAAGGTCATCCCCTGGGGGCTCATCACGGCAGCGATCGTGCCGGCCGTGTGGATCGTGGGGCTTACATACGTCGTGAGCGGATTCGGGCTCGAGGACACGGGGCCGTGGGGAGATCCTGCCGAGTTCGTCGAGTACATCGGATTACTGACGCTCATCTTCGTCGCGCTCGCCGCGCCGACGCTGTTGATCCCGGACCGGGAGCATGGCGTCCTGGCCATCTACGCCTCGCGACCGGTACGGGCGGCGGATTACCTCCTCGCCCGCGCAGCCACCCTCGCGGGGCTGACGGCCCTGTTCATGCTCATTCCCCAGGCCATCCTCTACGTGGGGATCTCAGGCCTGTACTTCGATGGCATGGTGGCGGGGTTGATCGAGAACGGGAAGAACCTCCCGGCGACGCTGGGCACCCTCGCCGCGTTCGTCTTCGGCTTCGGCGCCCCGGCGTTCCTGGTGGCGCTCTTCGCGAAGCGGTTGGTGATCGCCTCGGGTGTGTACGCGATGGTGATGATGCTCTCCTTGATGCTGGCCGAGACGATGCCGCGGGCTACCGAACTGCTGGTCTTCAAGCTGTTGGCCCCGCTTTCGGTGAT
>CALJKZ010000541.1 GCA_937983085.1 uncultured Gemmatimonadales bacterium | reverse complement strand
GAGACGGGGGCGCTGCAACGCGACGAGGCGCTCTGGCGGTGGTGAAGGGGCGCACGCTGGTCGCGGGGGAAGGAAACGGGCCGCTCCTTCGCCTCACCCACCCCATCAGCTTCTGGGGCGGGGTCGACCCCGTGGAGGGGACCATCGTCGATCCGCGGCACCCTCAGTTCGGGGCGTCCATCCAGGGCACCGTTCTCCTCATCCCCTCGGCCGTAGGGTCCAGCTCGTCCAGCGCCATCATGCTGGAGCTGCTCCGGGAGGGCACGGCACCGGCGGCGGTGCTCATGGGGAAGGCCGACGCGATCCTGGCGCTGGGCGGCGTCGTCGGGAGGGAGCTGGGCTACGAGCCGGTGCCCGTCGTCGAGGTCGATCCGGCGGCGTTCGCCGACGTGGAGAGCGGGGTGGTGCTGCGGGTGGAGGCTGGGGAAGAGGCGGTGGTGAGTCGCGACTGATGTCGATGCGGACCACGGGTGACATTCTTCACGGACCATTGGGCAGCCTATAGCGCGCAGCCTAGGCGCGCATCATGTTCCTGGTAGTACTCATAGGTAGCGGGAGAATTCTATGCCGACCGACGTGTGGCCCACCGTGCTTTTTGGACTCGTCCTGCTTCTCGGGTCCATCGGACTATCGTATCTCCCGAACCTGCCTCCGTGGGGAAGGCAGGCACTCCGCGTGCTCGTTTCGGCGGGTGCTGGCTTCCTCACGTACGGCCTCAGCGGAACCATCGCGATCGGTGGTCAATACTTGGGCCTGACCATCAGGGCGACCGCGGGATTGGCCGTCTTCGTTGCGGTCTTCTATACCGACCCACCCGCGCGGATCGCGCGATCTCGGGGCCTGGACAGCTCGAGCGGGGGCGGCGAAGGATCGTCGTGAGCTAGGGAGGCGCCCTCAGCTCCGCCGTCTCCCGAACACCATCGAAAACACAATCACCCCCAGCAGCGCCCACGAGTGGACGTTGTGCAGCCCCGCATCCAGCGGAGACACCGGTGGGACGTCTCCTCCGCCGGTCATGGCCGACGCCAGGATCGTGGGGATGAAAAAGGGCAGGAGGAAAGGGTACGTGCAGACGGTGACGTCCAGGAGGTTCGCCCTTCGGTAGGCGCCGATCCCCGCCCGCTCGCCCACTGCCCGGGTCAGCGGTCCCACGGTGAGGATGGCCACGGCCGAGTGGGTGGTGAGGAGCGTCGCCGTGGAGATGGATCCGAAGATCCACCATTCGGCGCCCGACTCCGAGTCGGCCCTCGCCTCCATCCAACGGATGGTCCGGGTGAGGAGCCCCGAGGCCTCCAGCCCTCCGACCAGCCCCATGAGGAGGATGGTGAAGATGGACACGCCGAAGGCCCGTCGCATGCCGTCCAGCAAGATGCCGGTGGCGATGAAGTTCTCGTCGTCGATGGCGAGCAGATCGGCGGGGCCGAAGCGGCCGAGGGCCATCCCCAGGACCACCCCCAGGCCGATGCCCGCGAAGAGTCCGACGGCGAGGTGCTGGCGCCGGAGGAGGAGGGCGAGGGTGACGGCGGGGACCACCAGCATGAGGAGGCCCGCGGGATCGTCGTCGAAGGAGAGGACGGCCTCGACCTCCGTGGCCGACGCCCCCAACAGGCCGAAGGCGAGCATGGCAACCGCCGCCGCCGGCAGGGCGTAGCGCATGCGCGATCGCACCACGCCGCCCAGGTCGGCGCCCTGGGTGGTGGCCGACGCGATGGTGGTGTCGGAGATGGGTGAGACGTTGTCGCCGAAGGTCGCCCCGGCGAGGATCGCCCCGATGGTGAAGGCCGGATCGCCGCCCAGGGGCAGGGAGGCCGGGAAGAGGAGGGGAGCGCACACCAGGATGGTGCCCAGGCTCGTCCCCGTCGCCGTGGAGAAGACGGCGCACACCAGGAACGTGGCCACGACGAAGCCGCCTCCTCGCACTCCCGCCTCGGCGGCGGCCCACACCAGGGCGTCCACGAGGCCGCTGGCCCGCAGCACGGTCCCGAGCACCCCGGCGAGGAGCCACGCGAGGACGAGGAGCATGACGAGCCGATGGCTCATCCCATGGACCACGGCGTCCGCGTAATGCTCCCGGTCCTTGGCCAGGGAGAAGCCGAAACCGAGGGCCACCAGCAGGACGGGCCCGAACCCCGTCTCGTCGGGGGCGCCGGACAGGCCTAGCCACGACACCCCCGCGAGAAACACCAGGAAGGGCGTCAGCGCGCCGAACCACCCGCCGTGGAAGGCGAGCTCGCCCCTCGCGTCCACGTCGTCCGTCACGCTGCCCTCCGTCGGAGCAGCCACACCGTATCCACGCCGAAGGAGTAGAGCGACGCCGCCAACCCGATGGCCGCCACCGTCACGGCCATGGCGTCGGGGATGATGGGACCGAGCGCCACGAGGAGGACGATCCCCTGGACCACGCAGACGACCTTCCGCCGCAGGCTGGGAAAGAGCTCGGCCTGCAGCTTCGTCACCACCCACCCGGCGGCGACGAAGAGGTAGCGCATCCCCCCGATGAGGAGGACCCACGCGCCCGCCCGCCCCTCCGCCCACACCAGCACCGACAGGACCAGCATGAGGAAGGCATCGGTCTCCATGTCGAAGCGGGCGCCGAACGCCGATTCGGTTCCCGTGCGTCGGGCCATCCATCCGTCGAAGCCGTCGGACACCATGATGACCGTGCCGACGACCACCACCAGCCAACGAGCCGTCGTGTCGAGGGCGTCCGGGTGCAGGGCGAGGGCGGCCAGAGGCAGCAACAGCACGGCCCGTGCGAAGGTTATGCGGTTTGCCGCACCGAGCCCGTCCCCCCAACCGCCACCCGCCAGCTCCTCCTCGGACCGCCCGCCGCCTCCGGGGTACGTGGCCACCAGAAGGCCGGCCATCCCCGCGTACAGCGCCAGCACCACGAGGACGAAGGTGGCCGGCAGATCGAGCAGCCACCACGTTGCACCTCCCACCGCCACCGCGGCGGGTCCACCCACCATCACATCCCGAGCCGCCCTTCGGCGCGCACCGCTGGAGTCAGGGGCTGAGGTCATGACAGGCAAGATCACCACGCGAGAATTCTGGATAAAGGAGCCGGGCCGGGGTGTCGTGCAGGACGGCGCCATCGACGGCCCCGGGCCGGGCGAGGTCTTGGTGCGGACGCTCTTCACGGGGATCAGTCGAGGCACCGAGGCACTCGTCTTCCGCGGCGAGGTCCCGGCGTCACAGCAAGAGGCCATGCGTTGCCCCTTCCAGCAAGGCGACTTCCCGGCTCCGGTGAAGTACGGCTACATCAACGTCGGACTCGTCGAGGCGGACAACGGCGGCAGCCTGGAAGGGCAGGCGGTTTTCTGCCTCCACCCCCACCAGGATCGCTACGTGGTCCAACGCGACTCCGTGACGCCGCTGCCCGAAGGCGTGCCGCCGGAGCGCGCGGTGCTTGCCGCGAACGTCGAGACGGCGGTGAACGCGTCGTGGGACGCCGCTCCCAGGACGGGCGACGAGATCGTCGTCATCGGCGCTGGCGTCGTGGGGCTGCTCACGGGATGGCTCCTGGCCAGGACGCCGGGCAGCCGTGTCGTCGCCGTCGACCCCGACCCGAGTCGGGAAGCCGTCGCCGGAGCCCTGGGCATGGAATACGCGGCCACCGCTCCCAAGGGCGCCGACGCCGATCTGGTCGTCCACGCCAGCGGGCAACCCGCCGGCCTTCGCGACGCCTTGGAGTGCGCCGGGGTGGAGGCGACGATCCTCGAGCTGAGCTGGTACGGCTCGCGGGAGGTCGCACTTCCCCTTGGCGACGCCTTCCACTCCAAGCGGCTCACCCTCCGGAGCAGCCAAGTGGGTCGGATCCCGCCAGCCCGGGCGCCTCGCTGGGATTACGGTCGGCGTATGGCCTTGGCCCTCGACCTCCTCCGGGCGCCGGAGCTCGACGCGCTCATCACCGATGAGAGTGACTTCGACGACCTGCCGGAGGTCATGGAACGCCTGGCCGGCGGTGGGGAATCCACTCTCTGCCATCGCATTCGATATCCGATTCGTCCCGAACCCTGAGCCCTCGATGTACCAGTTGAACGTCCGCGACCACTTCATGCTTGCCCCCAGCTTCACCGGCGCCCTCTTCCGCCCGCCCCAGCGCCTTCACGGTGCCACGTACGTTGAAGGCCGTCCTCGACGACCGGAACTACCCGAACCTCGACGACATGGACGTCTTCGAGGGCGAGAACACGACGACGGAGTTTCTGGCCAAGCACATCCACGGCCGGCTGGTGGAAGCCATCCATGCCGGCGAGCTCGGTCCCGGCGCGCCGGGGTGCAGCAGCGTGGAAGTGCGGCTCAACGAGTCCGACGTGGCGTGGGCGAGCTACGAAGGGAGCGTGTGAGCCCGGCGACAGCTCCCGTGGGGACGCCCAG
>CALJKZ010000540.1 GCA_937983085.1 uncultured Gemmatimonadales bacterium | reverse complement strand
GCCGAGTCGGTGCGCCAGTTCCTGACGGGCTTCGGCCTGGCGGAGAACCGGTTCTCCATCGTCTCGTTCGGTGAGTCGCGCCCGATGGTGCAGGCCTCCAACGAGCAGGCGTGGGCGCAGAATCGTCGTGCCGAGTTCGTCATCACGGCCGGCATGAACGCCATCAATCCGCCAAGCAACTGACGACGTATCAGCATCGGCGCCCCTCCCTCCTTCCCGGGGGGAGGGGCGATCCGGTCGATCTGGATGAATCGAATGATTGAACGAACGACGGCCCGCGTCTCCATGGCGTTGGCCGTCGCTGTCGTCTCGGGCGGCTGCGCGATGAAGGGCGACATCCGGACGCTCCAGGAGGAGCTACGGACCGTCGCGGCCAGGCAGGACTCCCTCATCACCATGCTCGCCATCGAGACGCAGCAGACCCAAGACACGCTGCGGACCCAGTCGAACCAGATGTTCGACTTCCGTGGGGACATCGCCCGCCGGCTCCAGCAGATCGAGCAGAGCCTCACGCGCCTCGAGGCCATCGCCGGAGAGAACCAGCGCGGGATGGCCGCCATACGCGACCAGTTGGCCAATCTGCGACGCGGCGGGATGTCCACGACGCCGGTCCCCTCGGGGGGTGGCGACTCGTCGTCGGGAGGCAGCGAAAGCCTCATCGGGGGCTCGTCCGGAAACGCCGACCAGCTTTGGACCGCCGCGACGCAGCAGCGGAACCGTGGCTCGGTGAATTCGGCGATCCGCGCCTACGAGCAGTTCATCGCCGAGCACCCCGACGATCCCCGGGGTGCCGACGCGTACTACTGGTTGGGCGACCTGATCTCCCAGCAGGATCGGCCCGAGGATGCTCTGGAGCGCTTCCAGCAGATCCAACAGCTGTTTCCGACGTCTACCCGCGTGCCCGAGGCCCTGTACCGCATCGCTCTCCTCCACGAGGAGTTGGGTGACATCGACGAGGCGAAGGCGGTCCTCGAGCGCATCATGAACACGTACCCGGACGCTGGGGTCACGGCCCTGGCTCGGGAGAAGTTGGCCGAGATCGGGTGAGTGGTCTCGGCTCCGCCTGATCGCGAACCCGCCGAGGTCTGATGCGCTGCCCCGACTGCGATGCCACGGAGAACCGGGTGGTGGATACCCGGGCCAGTCGTGGCGGGCGGGCCGTCCGTCGGCGCCGGGAATGCACCGTGTGCGGCTCCCGCTTCACCACCTACGAGTACGTCGAAGCCCGCCCTATCCAGGTGCTGAAGCGTTCGGGCGCCGTCGAGGACTTCGACCGGGGTAAGCTCCTTAGGAGCGTGAAGATCGCGTGCGCCAAGCGACCGGTTTCCGCCCACGAGATGGAGGCCCTCGTCGACGACATCGAGGACGAGTTCTCCCGGGAAGCCGGTGTCGAAGTTCCCAGCGTCCGCCTCGGCCAACTGGTCATGGAGCGTCTGAGCCCCCTGGATCGCGTGGCGTACGTCCGCTTCGCCTCGGTCTACCGGAACTTCCAGGACGCGGGTGAGTTCCAAGAGTTCGTCGACGAGATGGCCGAGGCGCAGGCGCGTGAAGAGCAGCGCCGGAACCAGGTCGAACTCCCCATCTGACTCGGCTTCTCGCGACCCTCGCCCCCGTGTGACTGAGGGACGCAACGCCTAGAAACCCACGTATGCGACATCGCAACCCACGGGGCGAGATGCCCTTCCTGGATCATCTCGAAGAGCTACGCTGGAGAATCCTCTGGTCGATGCTCGCTCTCGTGGTGTGCTCCATCGTCGCATTCGGGCTGGTCTACTACTTCAACGTCCTGGACCTCCTCGTCGAGCCCATTCGTGAGGCGTACGACGACCCGAATCTGCGGCTCATCAACCTGTCGCCGGCCGACCCCTTCTTCGTAACCCTGCGCCTGGCCATCTACGGCGGCATCATCCTCTCCTTCCCCATTCTGGTGTACCACATCTGGTCCTTCCTCTCTCCGGCGCTGGAGAAGGACGAGAAGCGGGCCATCATGCCGGCGCTGTACCTGGGCCTTGTGCTGTTCGTGGCCGGGGTGGGGCTCGCCTACTTCGCGGCGCTTCCGGTGACGTTGGAGTTCTTCAAGGCGTTCCTGACGACGTCGCTGGAGGCCCAGCTGGAGATCAACGCCACGCTGGGCTTCATCGTGAAGATGCTGATCGCGTTCGGCGTGGTCTTCGAGCTGCCCATCGTCATCCTGGCCTTGAGCCTCATGGGGCTGGTGACCCCGGCCTTCCTGCGGTCCAAGCGTCGCCACGCCATCGTGCTCATCACGGTCCTGGCCAGCTTCATCACGCCAGGCGACGCCATCACGCTGACCATCTTCATGATGGTCCCGCTCATCCTGCTGTACGAGTTCGGCATCTTCCTCTCGGCCGGCGTCTACCGCCGGAGGGCGAAGGCGGAGAAGGCCGCCGAGAAGGCGGCGGAGAAGACGCACGCTGCGAGCCTCGAAGCCCCTCCGGGGTCCGTCGAGACCCGAGATGACGAGTAGGACGGGACGCGCTCGAGCCGCGAAGACCGACCAGCGCCGAGGGGGCTTTTCGAGGCTTTCGAGCGGGCTGCCGCCATCCCTCGCGGTCGCGTGCCTTGCTGCAGTCCTCGCCGCGGCCCCCGCCGCGGTCGCCGGCCTGGTCACCGGCGCGGCGACGGCCCAAGCCCCTCCCGACTCGGCGCGTCTCGCCATCCTCGACCGATTGGAGCGCCTGGCACGGCGTCCGGGCGCCGACAGCCTCCTGTACGTGCAGGACTCGGTGCGACTCGCCGAGGCGGCTGCAGGGAACCGGAATGCCGGAGGAGGTCCCGACTCGATCTCCACGGCGCTCTTCCGCATGCCGGGCTTCTCCCTGACCGAGTACGACGGGGAGACGGCGGACTTCGATGCCGAGCGGCGGGTTCTCGTCCTCTCGGCTCCGGAGGGTGGTCGGGCCAGGGTGTCCCAGGAGGGGACCGTGTTCGAGGCCGACACGGCCATCGTATTCGACGAGGAACGCGGGTCCATCCGCGCCGTGGGCGACGGCACCTTCATCCCCGCCGACGGCGACCCGGTAGATGCCGCCGACATGGTCTTCGACCTCGGCCAGGGCCGCGGCACGGCCGTCGACGCGCGGACGTCGTACGCCCAGGACGGCGCCAACTGGATCGTCCGGGGAGACATGCCCTTCGCGGCGCCGGATTCGACCTTCTTGGCCCACGCCACCTTCACGTCGTGCGACATCGATGAGCCGCACTACCACTTCGAGACCGACGAGATCAAGATCGTCGCCGGCAACGTCCTGGTGGCGCGCGGGGTGCGCCTCTACTTCGCCGACGTACCGGTGGCGTGGCTGCCGTTCATGGCGCAGAGCTTGGAGCGGGGGCGGGCCTCGGGTCTGCTGACCCCCCGCTTCAGCGTCAACGACATCGTCCGCACCTCCGGCGGATACCGTCGCCGACTCAGCAACGTCGGGTTCTACTGGGCCATGAGCGACTATTCCGACGCCCTCGTCGCCATGGACTGGTTCAGTGAGACCTTCTTCAGTCTCACCAGCTCCCTTCGGTACCGCTTCCGTCGCCAGTTCCTCGAGGGCGACCTGAGCTTCCGCCAGTACTGGCGCGCCGACGGCTCCACCGAATTGGCGGTGGACACCCGGCACTCGTGGCAGGTGGATGAGCGGACCCAGCTCCGCGTGTCCGGGCGATTCATCTCCAATAACGACTTCCTCAGGGAGAACTCCTTCAACCCTCGGGAAGTCACCCAGTCCATCGACTCGGAAGCGGGCATCAATCGACGGTTCGACTGGGGGACGATCTCGGCCTCGGCCAACCGCCAGAAATACCTGTCCGACGACCGGACCACGTGGTTGCTGCCGTCGGTGAACGTGTCGCTTTCGCCCATCACCCTCTTCCGGGCTCCGCCGGGGCAGGCGGGGGTCTTCAACAACATGACCTGGTCGGGCTCCAGTGGGGTCCGTCGAAACACCCTCGATCGCATCCAGCCCGACACGTTCGACATTCGGCAGGCCAACACCGTCACCACCGCAGGCTTCGCCCGAAGCAACCTCAGCATCGGGAACCTCACCTTCTCCCAGTCGGTGGATCTCGAGGAGGCGCGAACGCTGGACGTGCCGGACGCCTACCTGCTCCTGGGAACGGGGTCTGAGCCGCCCGAGGTCCTTACGGGCCCGCCCGCCATGGACATCGCCGCTCTGACCCTGGGCTGGTCGACGTCGCTGAACTACCAGCAACAGCTCATCGGGTCGACGACGCTGACGCCCCGCTTGAGCCTCTCGGGGAGCATGTTCCAGTCGGACCTCGACACGCTCGCCTCCAGCTTCGTGGCTGCACCGTCGCGGATCTCCTTTGGCGCCCAGCTCCGCACGGACGTGTACGGGTTCTTCGGCGGGGTGGGACCCTTCGAGGCCATCCGCCACAAGATCTCGCCCGCCTTCGACTATCAGTGGACGCCGAAGACGAACCCGTCCGATCTCCAGGAGATGGTCTTCGGCACGCGGGCCCTGCAGCCCAAGAACACGGTATCGGTATCCCTCACCCAGACGTTCGAGGCGAAGCGGCGCCAGGACGACGACGCCGCGACCCCTGGGGCGCCGGGGAGTGAAGCGGCCCTCGGAGCCCCCACCGACTCGCTTGGAGCGCCAGGACTGGACGGGGCGGTTCCCGGGCAGACCCCGGCGGGAGGGCAGGCGGCCGGAGACCAGGACGGCCCCCGCCGCATGCAGACGACGCCGTCGGTGACCCTCCTGGCGTGGCGAACCAGCGTGGTCCGGTACGACTTCGTGGAGGCCGACGAGACGGGGCAGTTCCTTGCGGGCTTCGAGACGACGCGGCTCTCGAACCAGTTCTCGTCCGACTACCTGCGGGGGCTGTCCATCTCCATGGACCATGAGCTCTTCGAGGACGAGACGTTGCCCGACGGGTCGGTGGGGAACCGGACCTTCTCGCCTCACCTGAGTCAGGTGAACCTCGGATTCTCCATCGGGTCCCGCTCGTCCATCTTCCGCTGGCTCGGGCTAACCGGCGACGGCGCCCAGGACGCCGAGGAGCCCGACGTGACGGACCCCATGCCCGAGGGCGTCACCGACGAGTCGATGATCGTCCCCGTGACCGGCCGACAGCCCACACCTCAGCCGCAGGCGGGGCGGGGTTCGAGAGGGAGCTGGTCGGCCAACCTGAGCTATTCGCTGCAGCGGCCCCGCGACCCCACTCGCATCGCCAGCGAGATGCTCAGCGGCACCGTCCGCCTCGAGCCAACGGCGAATTGGAGCGTGAGCTGGCGCACGGCCTACGACCTCGAGCTCGGGGCCTTCAACGACCACTCCATCCGGCTGACCCGCGACCTCCACAGGTGGCAGGCGAACTTCGACTTCCTGCAGACGGCGACGGGGAACTGGTCGTTCCGCTTCGAGGTGTCCCTCATGGACAACCGCGATCTGAAGTTCGACTACAAGCAGCGCAATCAGGATCTGGGGCTGTCCTCCGACCGTCGCTGAGCGGGGCAGGGGCACCCCCACCCATCTGTCCGCACGCCACGCCGTCCGTTGTCCTCATTTGTGGACGACATGACGACCTCGATTTCCCTTAACTCATTGCACCGCAGACAGATAGATTTACGGTACGCCCCCTGCATCGGGAGTGCCACGAGTTGGCCCGTACACGGCCGACGGCACGTTGCCGTCGAATCCGGGCCCGACCGACGGAGGATGGACCAATGAGACGCATGATGACGGGCCTGGCCCTTGGGGTGCTTTCCCTGACCGCGTGTCAGGAGGAACTGATCTTCGTGGACGACCCGACGGGCATACCCGCAGCCCCGCGAGCGTTGGCGGCGAGCTACTACGCCGGCTCGGTGACGGTGACGTGGGAACTGGCGCCCGACTGGGACGGGGAGGCCTTCCGGGTCTACTCCCGTCGGACGACGGACAACGAGTGGTTCTTCATTGCCGAGGTCACCAGCTGCTCGCAGGACTTCTGCACCTACGAAGACATCAATGTCGTCGCGGGTGAGACCTACGAGTACCAGGTTTCCGCGGTGAACGAGGCCGGGGACGAGACCAACGCGGCCACCACGGTCCAGGTCTTCGTGCCACAATGGGTGGCGCCGCCCATCCCCGATGCCACATCCGTCATCGCACTGGATGGCGCCAACTACATCGTGTGGGGTGTCGCGTCCCGTGCAGCCGGGGACTTCTCCCACTACAAGATCTACCTGGACGACGGGGGCACGGCGCTCCTTCTGGGTGAGACCGACTCCGAGGGCTTCCTGGACCTCCTGGCCGAGAACGGATCCACGTACGGCTATTTCGTGACCGCGGTGGACTCGGACGGCCACGAGAGCGACGGGAGCGTCATCGGGGAGGGCACACCCCGCCCCGACTTCGCCGGTGAGCTCCTCTACGACTTCGCCGACGTCCCGGCCAGCTCCGGCTTCCTCTTCTCCGAGGACGAGTCGGTGGTGCCGGTAGTGGACGGTTCGGATCCGGCGGGTTTCGACTTCCGGCTGGAGCAGGACGCCAGCGGATGGTGGATGGTGCTCGGTGACAACGCGGCGGTGTACCAGGACGGCTTCGCCACGACGGCGCTCAAGTGCGGCGTGGGGGCCGACGCCGGATGCGTGGACGTCACCACGGCGCCGGGCAGCGGCTACGTGACGGCGGACATGCAGCTCCTCACGGAGACGAGCTACGTCCTCCGGGTCGTGGGGAGCGGTGGAGAACTCCACTACGGAATCATCCGGGTGACCCACCTGGGGACCGACCAGAACGGCGACGATCTCATGATCTTCGACTGGGCCTACCAGCTCCAGCCGAACAACCCCGACCTGGTCATCGGCGCCGGGAACTGATCGGCGAGACCCCGGTCGTGTCCGCGCATCGCGGGCCGGCCGGGTGGTCTTCCTCCGGACTCATCGGGCCGGGCGTCCTTCGGGATGCCCGGCCCGTGTCGTATCGGGATCGTGGATCCGACGCCCCGAGGACATAGCTTGAAATCATGGTCCAGGTCATGGAAGCGGTGCCGAACTTCTCGGAAGGGCGCGATCGCGCCACGGTGGAGGGCCTCGTACGCGCCATCGAGGGGTTCGACGTCGAGGTGTTGGACTGGTCGGCCGATCCCGACCACCACCGATCGGTGATCACCTTCATCGGAGCCCCCATCGACGTGGAAGCTGCCTCTGTGGCGGCGGCCCGCTTCGCCGTCGAACACATCGATCTGAGACGGCACGGGGGCGTCCATCCCCGGGTCGGCGCATTGGACGTGCTGCCGTTCGTCCCGCTGGAGGGGGTCACCATGGCCGACGCCGTGGGCGTGGCACACAGGGCGGGGAAGGCCATCGCCGCCCTCGGCGTGCCCGTGTACTTCTACGGCCACGCGGCCCGTCCACCGGGTCGGGGCCTGGCTGAGCTGCGTCGAGGGGGCTTCGAGGCCCTCCGAGAAAGATGGCCGGAGGGCAGGGAGCCCGATCTCCCCCCGGGCGCCGACGGACCCCACCCCACGGCCGGCGTCACCTGCGTGGGCGCCCGGCCCGTGCTCCTGGCCGGGAACGTCGTCGTCGAGGGGATCGACGTGTCCGAAGCACGCGCCATTGCGTCCCTCATCCGGGAACGGGATGGAGGTTTCCCGGGACTTCGCGCCCTGGGGCTCCGACTCGAGGATCAGGACCGAGTTCAGATCTCCATGAACCTCGAGGACCCGGAGCGGGTCCTGCCCCTCGACGTTTTCGAACGAATCGAGGCGGAAGTACGCCGCCGTGGCGGGGATGTGGTGGAAACCGAAGTCATCGGCATGATGCCCGATACCCTTGTGCTCACAGATTCGGCGGGCAGATTAAAGCTTCCTGACCTGGGAACCGCCCGGGTCCTCTCTCACCGCGTGTCCGAGTACGTTGCGGCGCGAAGCGGTGAGCGCACGGAGACCCCGGACATTCGCGAATGAGCATTGAG
>CALJKZ010000539.1 GCA_937983085.1 uncultured Gemmatimonadales bacterium | reverse complement strand
GAGACCTTCGAGCGCCTACACCTGGAGGGTGATTCCCTTGGCCGGCGGATCACCTGGGACACCGGCGGTGAGGACGATGGCGTCAACGCCGACACACCGTGGGCCGAGGTCGTCGGAGTCGTCGGAGACGTCCGGGAGTTCGGTCTCGCCGAGGAAGATCTTCGACCCAACGCGTACTTCCCCCTCCGGCAGGGCGGCGGAGCGAGCATCGAGATCAACAGTGCCTATCTGACCATCGAGGCGGAAGCGGGATCCTCCCCCCAGTCGCTCGTGGCCGGGGTGCTCGCTGAAATCAGGTCCATCGACGGGCGTGTCCCCATCTCGGCCACGCGGACCATGAAGGATGTGGTCGCCGAAGAGATGGAATCCACATCCGCGACCCTGATCATCCTCGCGGCCGCCACATTCATGGCCCTCTTCCTCGGCGCCATCGGACTCGCCGGCGTCGTCTCGTACGTGGTCGGACAACGGACACGGGAGATCGGCGTGCGGGTGGCCCTGGGCGCCACCTCGGCCGACGTCCGCCAGTTGATCCTCCGTCAGTCGGTGACGGTCACCATCGTGGGGTCGGTGCTCGGGCTGGCCGGCGCGCTGGGGTTGTCACGGCTTCTCGAGTCGGTGCTCTACGAGGTTTCTGCGACGGACCCGATCACGTTCGTGGTGGCGCCGGTCGTGCTGATCTCCGTGAGCCTGATGGCGACGTGGTTCCCGGTTCGCCGGGCGACACGCGTGGCCCCAACCGAGGCACTCCGGGCAGACTGACGCCACGAGGTTGCAACCTGAATCGCGGACGCCCTGTCCTACGTACGTCAGAGGGTTGGGAGTCGGTGCGCGGCTCCCGCTACGCCAATCCATGGTCGGGGAGTCGGGAAGATGAGGGGAATCCGGTACGCGTTCCGCACACTGGCGAAAACACCCTTCGTAACCGTCGTAGCCGTCGTCTCGCTGGCCCTGGGGATCGGCGCCAATACCGCCATCTTCTCGATCTTCGACCAGATGCTGCTGCGGTCCCTCCCTGTCCAGGAGCCCGACCGGCTGGTCAACCTTTCGGCTCCGGGGCCGAACCCGGGCTCCCAGTCGTGCAACCAGTCGGGAAGCTGTCAGGAGTTGTGGAGCTACCCGATGTTCAAGGACCTGGAGCGGGAGCAGTCGAGCTTCACGGGCATCGCCGCACATCGGATCTTCGGGGCGAACCTCTCGCAGGGCGGTCAGACCACGAGCGGCCAGGGGATCTTCGTCTCCTTGTCGTACTTCCCCGTGCTCGGTATGCAGCCTGTCCTCGGTCGGCTCATCGGGCCCACCGACGACGAGCGTCTCGGCGAACACTCGGTAGCGGTCCTGGCGTACTCGTATTGGGAGAACGAACTCGCAGCGGAACGATCGGTCCTGAACGAGACGATCATCGTGAACGGCCAGCCCCTCACCGTCATCGGCGTGGCCCAGAAGGGCTTCGAAGGTACGACGCTGGGGGCCGACCCTGATGTCTTCGTGCCCCTGACCATGCGGACCGCCCTCAACCCGCTGTTCGACGGCTACGAGAACCGGCGCAATTACTGGATCTACCTCTTCGCACGGCTCCAGGACGGCGTCACGGTGGAGCAAGCCACGTCGGCCATCAACGGCCTCTACTCGCCCATCATCCAAGAGGTCGAGGTTCCCCTGCAGGGTTCCATGACCGAGCAGACGATGGAGCGGTTCCGGACCAAGCAGGTTCTGGTCGAGCCTGGCTACCGCGGGCAGAGCGGCATCCATGAAGAGGCCAGCACACCGTTGCGTCTCCTCCTGGGCATCACAGCCGTCGTCCTCCTCATCGCCTGCGCCAACATCGCGAACCTCCTCCTCGCACGGGGCGCCAACCGGTCGCAGGAGATCGCCATCCGGAGCTCCCTGGGAGCGAGTCGGGGCCAGATGTTCGGCCAGCTGCTCACTGAATCGGTTCTCCTCGCCGTGATGGGAGGTGCAGCCTCTCTGGCCGTAGCGCGCTGGACGCTGGTCTCGATCTCCCGGGTCCTGCCTCCGGAAGCCGCGTCGACGTTCGAGATGGCAATCGATCCGCAAATGGTCCTCTTCACGGCCCTCCTTTCCCTGGGCACCGGCGTGGTCTTCGGCCTGTACCCGGCACTCCACGCGACGCGGCTCGATCTGGCGGGAATGCTGAAGACGACCCTCGGCCAACCGTCCGGCGCCCGCACCGCGCAGCGCTTCCGCAACGGACTGGTGACAGCTCAAATCGCCTTGTCCATGGCGCTATTGGTGGCCGCGGGTCTCTTCATCAAGAGTCCCTCGAACGTCAGTTGCGTAGACCTCGGCCTCAATCCGGAACGCGTGGTGATGTTCGGTGTGGCGCCGGCGCTGAACGGCTACGAGCCCGATCGGTCGGCGGACTTCTTCGTACGACTGGAGGAAGAGCTCGCGGCCGTGCCCGGCGTGACCGCGGTCTCCGCGGACCGCGTCGGCATCCTCGGCGGCAGCAGCTGGGGCAACGACGTCTCGGTGCAGGGCTTCGCCTGGGAGCCCGGTGTCGACGCCAACTCGAGGGTGAACTGGGGGGGGCCCGGCTATTTCAGCACACTCGGCATGCCCCTCGTCGCCGGTCGTGAGTTCACTCCTTCGGACGGTGACGGAGCCCCCGGGGTCGTCATCGTCAACGAGGCCTTCACCCGGAA
Source organism: uncultured Gemmatimonadales bacterium (assembly GCA_937983085.1). Classification (GTDB taxonomy): domain Bacteria; phylum Gemmatimonadota; class Gemmatimonadetes; order Longimicrobiales; family Gaopeijiaceae; genus UBA2589. The sequence goes on along the minus strand of CALJKZ010000539.1, from coordinate 77 downwards.
ATTCGACCTCGACGGCGCGCAGGCCATCGGGAAGTTCATCTCGGACAACGGAAGCGGGCAGGAAGATCTGGACCTGG
>CALJKZ010000538.1 GCA_937983085.1 uncultured Gemmatimonadales bacterium | reverse complement strand
TCGATGCGCTCCTGTGGGCCCGAAGCGCTCCACCGAGATCCGGTCGCGGCCCGTGCCTTCCGGGGAGCCGGCCGTGATGGATCCGACAGCGACGGCGCCACCCGCCAGCGGGCCGACGAAGAGGTCGAGCCTACCCAACCCTGCCGACTCCAACGATGGCTTCAGGGCTACCGTCCGCACCAGCTCCCCGTCGATGGTGAAGTAGGTCAGCCGCATGCTGTCCGAGTCCCAGGCGCCGAGGGTGTCGGGAGGCACCCGCCATATGGACCGCAGGAAGGCAAACTCCCCCGGCCCTTCGCCACTCCCTCCCATCTGCCGGACGAACCCCCCATCCGAGTGGTACACGCGAATCAGACCGGGTCCGCGGTCCGCGACCACGACCAGACCATCGGGGCCGAGGAACGCCCCGGAGATGCTCTGGAAGAGGTAGGCGGAATCGCCTTCGAGCCGGCCGATGACCAGCCACGGATCGGGGTCGACCGTCCAGCGCTGGAGGTGGCCGAGGGGGTCTGCGTCCGGCGAGGAACAGCCGGCGGCGAGGCACAGGAGCCCCACGAGAAGGGTCCGGCTTCCTGTTGCGACCGATGGACTGCCCTGAACCATGACCACCATCTACGAATAAGTTAGTTGTTGGCGGCCAATCTGGGCCGAGACGACCGGAGCGCAATAGCTACGCCCGCATCGCGCCGGGCACCACGTCAGCGTATTCTTCCGCGCATGCGCTCAGAACCCTACGGTCGGCGCCGCCGGCCCCTGGCCGCCGCGCCGCTCCTCGCATCCCTGGTGCTGACCTTCGCGGCCTGCGGATCGCCCAACACTTCCGTCGACCTCGTCCTCGTAGGGGGCACCGTGTACGCGGGCGACGGCGGCGACCCGTTCGTCGCGGACGTAGCCGTCGGCGACGGCCGCATCGTCGCCGTGGGACCGGGGCTCCACGTGCCCGACGGCGCCGAGACCATCGAGGTGTCGGGGCTCATGGTCGCGCCCGGCTTCATCGATGCCCATTCCCACGCGGAACTGGATGAACCCTGGGGCCGCGACGGTCGACCCTTCCTGACCCAGGGCATCACCACCGTCGCCCTCGGGCTGGACGGGGGCGGCTCGTGGGAGGTCGCCGAGCAGCTGTCGGCGTGGGCAACCAACGGCATCGGCGTGAACGCCCTCACCTTCGTCGGCCACAACGCCGTCCGCCGCGAGATCATGGGCATGGATGCGCGGGCCCCCTCTGACGAGGAGCTCGACCGGATGAAGGGGTTGGTCCGGCAGGGAATGGAAGAGGGTGCGTTCGGCCTCTCCACCGGGCTGTTCTACACGCCGGGGACGTTCTCCGAGACGGAGGAAGTCATCGAGCTGGCTCGCGTCGCGGCCGAGTGGGACGGGGCCATCTACGACACCCACGACCGGGATCTGGGGGCCACGTACCAGGGCGTCGGGTACGACGCCTCGGTCCTCGAGGCCATCCGGATCGGGGAGGAATCGGGGCTGCGCGTCATCTTCTCCCACTTCAGTCCCCAGGGGGCGACGAACTACGGCCGCGCCGCGGTGGGCGCCGAGATGATCGACGAGGCCCGGGCCCGGGGCGTGGAGGTGGCTGCCGCCCAACACCCGTACACGGCAACCCAGTCCAATCTGCGATCCTACGCTCTGCCGCGATGGGCCAGCGCCGGAGGGACGGAGGCGGTCCTGGCCCGCTTCGCGGACCCGGATACCGCGGCCATCCTCGACGTCCAGATCATGGAGTCGCTGGCCATGCGGGGCGGCCCGGAGCGGATCATGATCGTCGACGAGGACCCCCGTCTGAACGGGCGCACCCTCGCCGAGCTCGCCGACGAGTGGGGCCTGTCCGTCCCTGCCACCGTTCACCGGGTCGTGGAGGAGAACGGCAACGCCAGCGTCATGAACCTCCTCCTCTACGACCCGGAGAACATCCGCTATCTCGCCGGCATGCCGTGGATGATGACGTGCACCGACGGGCGGACCCCGGCCGAGGGACAGGACGTGGTCCACCCCAGGGTGTACGGAGCCTTCCCGAGGAAGATGCGCATGGTGGCACTGGACGACTCGCTGGTGAGCGTCGCATTCGTGGTACGCAGCTTCTCGGGACTGGCCGCGGACTTCTTCGGACTCGAGGACCGTGGCTACGTGCAGGAGGGGAAGATCGCCGACCTCGTGGTCATCAACCTGGACGGGTATCGTGACCTGGCCACCATGCGGGATCCCCACCACTTCTCCGAGGGGGTGGTACACGCGCTGGTGGGCGGGACCTTCGCCATACGAGACGGCGAGTTCATGGGCGAGCTCGCGGGCCGGGCACTGCGGGCTCCGTGGGAGTTCCGGGGCGGGGACGGGTGAGGAGGGGCGCACGATGACCACGGCGTCGCCCGTCCTCGCGGCACGGGAGGGTCACGTCCTGGAGCTGACGCTGAACCGACCGGACCGGTTGAACGCCGTGAGCAGACCCCTCTACGAGCGGCTCATCGAGGATTTGGAGGGCGCCGACGCCGATCCCGACGTGCGATGCGTCGTCCTCACCGGGGCCGGCCGAGCGTTCTGCGCGGGCGCCGACCTGAAGGCCCATGCGGAGGGTCCCCCCGACGAGGACGAGCGTGCCCGCTACATCGACGCGGCCCAGCGCGCCAACGAGCTCCTGCAGGGCATCGGCACGCCTGTCGTGGCTGCCGTGAACGGCGCCGCCGTGGGCGCCGGCCTCGAGCTGGCCCTGTCGTCGGACCTGGTCATCGTGGCCGAAGCGGCAAAGCTCCGCCTTCCCGAAGTCGCCCTGGGCACCTTCATCGGTGGAGGCGTGGCGTACACGCTGGTGGAGCGACTGGGCATCGCGAAGGCCCGGGAGCTCGTCTACTTCGGCGACTTCTTCTCCGGAGCCGACGCCGCGTCGTGGGGCATGGTGAACCGGGCCGTTCCCGCGGAGGACGTGCTCGGCACCGCTCGGGAATGGGCTCGGCGTCTGGCGGAACGCGCGCCGAGATCGTTGGCGGCGGCCAAGCGTCTCATCGGCCCGGCGGCCGACAGCACCCGCGCCGAGGGTCTGGAGGCCGAACGGGTCGCCCTCGACGAGATCTTCGGGACGGAGGATTGGGCCGAAGGCATCGCCGCCCACCGGGAGGGTCGACCTCCCCGCTACACCGGGCGGTGACGTGGCTTCACGTCCGAACGCCCCCGCCGGAGCTCCGGTGACCGCCTCTCGCACGGCGCTGCAGCGCATCTTCGATCCCGAGTCCATCGCGGTCGTTGGCGCCAGCACCGATCCGACGAAGAGGGGCCATCAGATCGTCCGCGCTCTCACCGAGTCCGGATTCGCCGGAGACGTCCACCCGGTGAATCCTCGCGGGGGCGAGCTGCTTGGCTTGCCGGTGACGCCGTCGGTGGAGGAACTCCCCGACGGGGTGGACCTCGCGGTACTCTGCACGCCGGCCGAGGCCGCGCCCGACCTGGTCCGGGCGTGCGGGGCTCGCGACATCGCCGGGGCGGTGGTCCTGGCCGTGGGGTTCGGGGAGTCGGGCGATACCGGGCGGGAGCTGGAGAGCCGGCTACACGATGCGGCGCGCGAGGCCGAAGTCCGTGTCATCGGACCCAACACGTCGGGGCTGCTCAACCTCGAGCGGGGCGTGAACCTCGTGGGCGCCCGTGGCGTCCGCACTGGCGGCATGGCCGTCCTGGTCCAATCGGGCAACATGGCGCTGGCTCTCATGACCGAAGTGACGGAGCGGTCCTGGGATGGCATCTCCATCTATCTGGGCGTGGGCAACGAGGTGGATCTGGGGTTCGCCGAGGCGCTGGAGTACCTCGAGGGACACGACTCGACCCGGGCCATCCTCGCCTACGTGGAGGGGCTGCGTGACGCCGGCCGGTTCCTCGCGGTGGCGTCGCGCGTCAGCGAGTCCAAGCCGGTGGTACTCCTGAAGTCGGGTCGTACCGCGAGAGGATCGGAGGCCGCGCTGTCCCACACGGGCGCCGTGTCCGGGCCGTACGAGCGACTCCGTGCGGGCCTCCGTCAGGCCGGCGTCGTCGAACTGACACGGGCCGACGAACTCCTTCACGTCGGTGAGACGCTGGGACGGCAGCCCGCGCCGTCGCCCGGGCGGGGCATCGCCATCCTGTCCGACGGGGGCGGGCAGGGGACCCTGGCCGTCGACCTACTCGTGGAGTCCGGGGCCGCGCTGGCCGAGCTTTCGAAGGAGACCCGGGAGGGCCTCCGGTCGCTTCTGGGGCGGGCAGCCGCCGTGTCGAACCCGGTGGACCTGGCGGGCGCCGCCGACGCCGATCCCGAGGCGTTCGGGCGGGCCATGGAGCTCCTCGTGGCCGATCCGGCGGTAGGCGTGGTCCTGGTCATCGGCCTCTTCGGCGGGTACGGCGTGCGGTTCGCCGAATCCCTCGCCGACGGCGAGGTACGGGCGGCCGACGCCATGGCCGAGGCGACGCGGGCGGCCCGGTGTGGGTTGGTCGTCCACACCATGTACGCCGCCCACCGTACCCGACCGCTGGAGGCCCTGGGGCGACATGGCGTGCCCGTCGTCGGCTCCTTGGAGGTGGCGTGCCGGTGCGTCGTCGAGCTCCAACGTCGAGGGGCGTGGCTCTCCTCCGGGGGGTGGGCCTACGAAACACCGCAGGCCCGGGGCGTGGCATCCGGGGGAGCGCGGCGCCCCCTCACCGAGCCGGACGCTCGCCGCCTCCTCAACGACGCCGGCATGGACTTCGGCTCCTGGCGCGTGGAAGAGTCGGCGGATGGTGTCGTCCAGGCCCTCGACGCTCTCCGGGGTCCCGTGGTGGTGAAGCTCGTCTCCTCCACCATCACCCATAAGTCCGACGCCGGCGGAGTGATCCTCGGAGTGGATTCGGAGACCGCCGCCCGAGCCGCCTACGCCTCCATCCGCGAGGGCTCCGGCCGGTACGCCCGCGAACACGGACTGGGGACGGGAGGCGAGGACGCCGACGACGGACCGACCCGAGTACTCGTCGCGCCCCAACACCCGACGCCTCGGGCGGAGCTTCTCATCGGCGCGATCCGGGATCCGGCATTGGGGCCGGTCCTCACCGTCGGAGCCGGCGGCGTGTGGGTGGAGGCCCTCGCCGATGCCTCCGTACGCCTGCTCCCGGTGGACGACGACGAGCTTCGCCGCATGGTCACCGAACTACGCGTCTGGCCGGTCCTGGAAGGAGGGCGCGGATTCCCCGCCGTGGACATCGGGCCTGTCGTTGCTGCGGCGGGGGCGGTGGCGACGATCATGCGCCACCGGCCCGACGTCGTAGAGATCGACGTGAATCCGCTGTTCGTCTATCCCGACCGCGCCGTCCCCGTGGACGCGCGGATCGTCGTCGCGGATACGATGTAGGACAGGCAGGACCGAGGACATTCAGGAAGCGAGGAGCGGAGAGCGTGACCACCATCCGACGTGGCGGCGGTGCAGCTCGTGGTTTCCACCGCCTGGCGGCCGTGGCATTCGTGGCGCTGAGTCTATGCCCAGGCTTGGCGCACGCCCAGACGGTTCGCGGCGGGGTGTGGGAGCGGGCGTCGTACGCGCCCTGCGACGGTGCCATCATAGCCCTGCTCTTTTTGCAGGCCGACACCCTCGACCAGACCCTCACCGACGAGCGCGGGTTCTTCAGCCTCGACGCCCGCGAAGCCGGCGAGTACTTCCTCATCGCGTCGGCGTTGGGGTACCGGTCCGTGCGGTCCGATGCCGTATCGTTGGAGGACGGAGCCGTCCGCATCGTGGAGATGGACATGGCGCCCCAGCCCATCCCCGTGTCGGGCCTCCTCGTCGAGACCGAGGGCGGTGAGCCCGAG
>CALJKZ010000537.1 GCA_937983085.1 uncultured Gemmatimonadales bacterium | reverse complement strand
ACGAGGCGGACGGCCCACCGCGGTCGCGAAACCGGACAACATTTCGTGAACACCACACAGGCTGGTGAGGCGCGGATGGCAAGACCCATGATCGCGGGGGGCGCGGGAGCCGCGTCGGCGACGCCGGCGACGGAAGTGGCACAGTCTCTCAGGTGCACAATGACGCAGACCGAGGCGCGCTCGGACCGAAGCGAGGCGCAGGGGGATGACCGCATGATCGACTGCGACGAAGTCCGCCCTAGGCACCGGCGTCGCAGCCCTGGGCTGTCCGGGACCCCAGCGCGTGACGCCGGATTCCTATCAAGATTTGGCCGGGGGAGCATCGCGCGGCTGTCGGGACGCACGACGAGTGTCGAACGTCAGTTGCTGCGGACCCGATCCCTTCACTTGGATGATGTCTCGAACCGCCCAGTCGTGAACGCACTTCCGCCTGTCACCGATAGTCCGCGCCTCGACCGCACACTGATGAGGGCACGCTCAGCGACCGGTCGAGAACATGAACAGGTGACCGATGGCTCGTAGACGGATTGGACCGGAGGGTCTGCGCTCGCTGGAAGCGCGAGGTGTCATTCACTTGTATTGGGATGCAACTCCGCGAGCGGCAATGCGTCTCCCGGAGCCGAGGACTACCGAGCAACCACTCTATCGAGTTATACTCCGGGCCGCAGGCGAACCAGAGTCTGCCGCTCAATGCTATCACACATACAGTACATGGTACACATTCACCAATCTCGATTACTCCCAGGGGAGCCCTCGCCACTATGTCGTCCGCGTGGAGGTCGACCAGGTTTCGACGCTCAGGTATCCCGGCGACGCGACTGAATCCGGCAACGGCGTCCGGGGGCTCCGGACTATCGTCGAGTCATACGTGGGGCGAGAGGGCGAGCCCCCGGATGGACCGCCGGGCGGAACGTCCAGTGACCAACTGCTGCCGCAAGATGAGCCTGGTGGGGCAGCGGCGCACGTGCTCACGCCGTGGTGCCTGCGGGACCCTCCGACCGGATGGTCCGATAACCCGTTCGTTGTCTACATCGATCCGGACAGTGATGCCGACGGGAGCGACAAGATCGACAAGCTGATCTCCGATGCAATTGGCCTTCGAAATGCGGCTGCACAGGGGCGCGGGCCGATCGTGATACTTCGGACGGGAACATACACGAATTCCTCTGGAGGCACGATTCAGAAGGTGATCGCAAGCCCTCGCCGACCGGCGATAATCACAAGCGCGGCGATGTCGGGCACGGCGCACTTCTTGCGCTCCGCAGACGATCCGGAATCGGAGCCAGGAGGATACTTCTCGTACCGCGACGCGAGCCGCAACGCGGTGTTCGGTAGTATCGAGAGTCTGGCGTCGGGGCTTGAGTGCCAACTGTGTGGATTCCTCATTCTCGAGGGCTTCGTCTTCGTCAATAATGGGAAGAACACGTACGCATACTCGCGGGACATCGTCGCCAGGAACATCGTTCGCGACGTCCCCTACGCGCTCGTCGCCGACACGGGACCACGCAAGGAGCCCGGTGACCGCGGATTCCGCGCCAGCGGCTTCAATCTCCTTCTCGAGAACGTCATGGCCACGGATTCCCGGATGCAAAGCTGGGGACTCGGAGGTCCCGGGACGTCAGCCAAGCTGGCACAAGGGGCGGTAGAAGGGCTCGACGCTCTCCGGCTCCGTCGCCGCTACTCGCATGCTGTGTACGTCGAGTCGCCGCCCGTCACAGAGCCCAGCCTCGCACGCGGGGAGACGGGCATGGAGGGCTTGCTGGGCTCTAGGTCAGACGAGCGATTGGCGTACCCGCTCACCTGTGACGAAGCCGACGACGCGGTCAACTACGTCTACTACGGCAACGGGCGGCCAGTATCGGAGACCCACTGCGTGGTGATCAGCCACTCGATGTTCCGGTTCTCCGGCCAGAATGCCGTGCATCTGAACTGCGCCGGTCAGGCGGATATGTCCAACATCGTGGTCGAGTGCTGCGCGATAGGGAACGAGAGTCAATCCGGAGTCGGAATACTCGGCCCGCACCAGGACATGCATATTAGAAACAACATATTCTTCTCGATCGAGCGCGCCGCGATATTCATCGTTGTCGAGCTTCGCGAAGGCGGCGGATCAAGCGGCAATGATTACTACACCGGGAGACGAGAGGCAGAGTTCCCTTCTGATTCCACATTCGTGACGTCCGATCCGTACGTCGTCGAGCGGTCCGGAGGTTCGCGCCGGGTCCGGTGCTCGAGCGTGAGTGGCGGAGAGAGCGTCGGCATTGGGCAGCTCGATGACTTCCGCAACATCAACGTGTATCAGAATACCGCTTCGACGCCCTTCCTCTTATGCCAGGTGGAGACGTTCGATCGGTACCTTCTCGACGGTCTGGTGCTAGTCAACAACATCGCGTACAACGTCCAGCCTCGTCCGGTTTCGAACTTCAAGTTCCCGCTCGTGTTCTGGAACGATTACTACTGGGTGAGGAACCTCACCGGAGATCCAGTGCTGCTTGGTACGCTGAAACTCAAGCAGGTGGCCGTTGGTCTCGGCAAGAAGAAGAGGAAGAAGAGTTCGCGCGTTTCTGTGCGCTATACGTTTCGCGGAGTCTCTCGGGCGGTGAACGTGCTTCACAACGTCCTCTGGTCTCGCGTTTCCGCTGTGATATCGAGCCCGGCTCCCGGGATCAAGGATCCTCGTAGGCTGGAGCGAGCGAGTATCGCCTCCGGAGAGGGCAAGAAACTCAAGTTCCAGCGCTGGCGGGCTCCGGGGCGACGCAATGCGAACAAGAGTGAGGTGCCTGACGAAGAGGAGATCTTGCTCGAGTCGGGTGCGGCGGCGGAGGTAGAGGTGGGCGTGCCCAAGCTCCATGCTTGGGCGAAGTCGTCGGCGAAGCAGCAGTTGGGTTACTGGGCGGGGAACGTCTATGCGCGCGCTAAGGCGGACCCGCGGTGGACGTTTGCCAAGGGACAGCGCCCGATTTCAGAGAGGGCCGCGGTATACGCAGTGTATGTCCCTGACGTTGCAATCCGAAGTACTCGCGGCAGTGCGTTTTCCGCGGGGCTCGGTCAGACGGGGAGGGGGTATCCGTACGACGTTCATATTCGGTGTACTCGGGACATATTTGGAGACGTGCGCTCGTTCGCCGCGGGAGCAGATGTGGCATGTGGCGCTGTGGTGTACGAGGGGCCAGCGACCGCGAATGATGTGTGGCCATTGCAGGAGGAACAGTGATGGCGATGGCGGCCCCCTGGCGACCGCAGCGCCGGTCGTGCGTGCGCGGAGCGCGCTTCTTTGGCGGCGCCGCGGCATCGTGTGCGATAGCACTTGCGACATTGTTGGTTAGTCCCGGTACTGCTACCAGCAATGATAAACGAGAGCCGACTCAAGTCCAATTGGGGGCTGGACTGCGAGCGGATCCGGGTCTCGCAGCAATCTGGAGTGGTTCATGCGGCGAGGCCCATGCGCTCGTCGGTGAGAACACTAGCGCTCCCGGGGGGAGCGGCGCTGTGGCGTGGCTCAGGGGGGGCGCGCGCGGAAGTCATGGCGTTATAGATCTGGACCGTGACGCTGGTTCGGTTCGGATCCTGGCGGTATCGCGAATGAAAGGGTCCGTGGGCGTCGCGGCAGCGCGTACGGTGGACGGGGGGGAGATATTCGAGGCGTACATCGGATCGGATTGTGGGTGGGGGCAGGCGGGTCCGTTACTGAGGCGGCTTGAGGGCCTCGTGCAACCCGCGGCGACCGAGGCCGTTGCCGCTGCGCAGATGGTTTGGTCGAACGGTGCCCTCCACGTATTCGTCGAATTCAAGCGTTATGCGGATCGTGCATCGGAGATTCTGCATCAGACCATCCCTGCGGGTGACGTCCAAGCGACGGTCGGAGCGGTCGTGTTCGACGCGCTGCCACAGACGAGTTCTCAACAGCGGTTGGTGTCCGCATTCGCTGGAAGGGGCATGGACGAGGGCGGTGCGTACTTGTGTGTGAGCTACGTGTCTGTTCCAACATCGTTGATCCCGGATGGGGCCGGCGGGAGCGGTTCGCTACGGCTGGTTGAGGTCGATCCCGACGGTGTCGTGACGTCGGACGCTATCGCTTTCGTCGGCAACCAGGTACGGGTATTCGCCGCCGGCATTGTACCACTCGTGGACTCTCGCGGTCGCCCCCTGGTAATCCTGAGTTGGGACCCAAACTCGTCGGGCAGGAGTCACGTGCTCCGTGCGCGCATCGAGGAGGACGGTGAACTCACGGTCGGGGCCTTGCCGGCAAGACATTGGCAGCGACGTCACGTGGGCCAGGACGGAAACGTGGGCTTCGGTGCGATAGGGCTGAGTTCCGCGGCCAAGGTGATTGTATGGCGGGAGAGTTCACCGTTTGTTCGCCGTGGCCTACGTGGCAGATTGATCGCTCAGGAGATCGACGGGCACGGTAGGCGTGTCGAATTGATCCCGTTGCCGTCGCGTGCGCCCAAGAAGCGATGGGCGCCCTTTGTGGTCGGACGATGGGGCGCGGACGAGGCGTTCGTTGCCGTCGCGGCACGGCGTCACGGTCGCAAACTGCTGCGACTGATCGTGTTGTCGGATCGTCGATCGCCGTTTGTTTGGGATGAAATGAGGTTCCGATCGCTACCCGTCCCGCTTGGCGCCACGCGTGTCACTGGCAGAGGGCGTTCACGCGTGGCAGTTCTGGTCCGGACCGCAGGACGCTCCGTGCGTGAAACGTTGCGAGTAGTCGAGTTTGACTCGGAGGTGTCGGGCGCATGGGTGAAGCGCGAGTTGAATCGCCTTAGAATGGGGAGGTGGCGGCGATTGTGATGCTGGGTGCCACGTGGTTTTCGAGCGACGGGTGACCGGGTCGCGCGGTATGGGATCGTCGACTAGATGCCTCGCATCTTTGACTGCTGTTTCCCGTCGAACTGATTTGGTGATGATTTCACTTTCGTTATGGAGGGGGCGGTTGTGGCGGAATCTACATCATTGTGCAGGCGGCGCTGCTGCCCGGAAGTGGCGATCGAGATTGAATCCCGTTGGGCTGTGCGCCTGCGCGAGACCGGGAGCGATGAGCGCCCTGCTGGCGAGGTCCTTCTTGCGCTGGGAGGCTGCCGAGTTTGCGGGTCTCCTCGATGAGGCTGGGATTGAGTCGCGTCCGAGCGACGACTGATCATGCCGTCCGCGTGGCTAGTGCTACTCGCGATAGCTGGGAGCGTGGGCCTCCCGATCCTGGTCTCGACGGGGAAGTTGTTCGACCCTTTGCGCCGTGTGTTGGCGCGCAGGAGAGGGTCGCGGTGGCTGGCCGAACTCTTGGCGTGCTCGATGTGCCTCGGGTGCTGGGTCGGGCTGGGTAGCGGTTGGGCGTCCGGGTTCCGAGGACTGGCGCACCTTCCGTGGGCCGGTGGGACGATCTCCCTGTTGAGCTACGCGACGGATCTGACGCTGAGGAGGCTGGAGGGCGAGGAGGACGACGCGCCACCGCGGTCCTGAGCGCCCGCGCGGTGGTGCGACTCGTCCGTCTGCACAGTTGGCTCACAGTTGCCGAATTCCCGCCTCTCCTGCAACGCCAGCGGATCCATCCACGCCTGCGACGCGGAACCTGCGCGCTCGAGCCTGGCCTGACCCGCTTCGGGAGCAAGAGGCCGGAGGTTCAAATCCTCTCGCCCCGACCATCGTAAGTCTCGCGTTCGCAGCAGCTTGCGACCATCGCGCAGGGCATTCTCGCCCGCTCTGAATCGGGCGATTCCGCCTACCGCTGCACTACCGCTGCAGATCGGCACGCACAACCAACCTGCCTGCGCGACGGGTTCCGTGCGATCGGTCTCGGAATCCCTGGG
>CALJKZ010000536.1 GCA_937983085.1 uncultured Gemmatimonadales bacterium | reverse complement strand
GTGTTCCGCGAGATCCAGCTCGTAGCGGCACGGCACCTTCGCCATCGCATCGTCGCCATGCGGGACAACGAGCGCCGGCTGATCCTGCGCAACATGGCAGGCGGATTCTCGGAGGTCCGGGCCAAGAGCGCGGACAACCCGGTGTCCCTGCTCGGGGAGGGGCTGGACTGGGTGATCGTCGACGAGGCCGCGCGCTTGAAGCCCGCGATCTGGGAGTCGCACCTCTCGCAGCGCCTCATCGACAAGCGGGGGTGGGCGCTGTTGATCTCGACGCCGAAGGGCAAGGGCTACCTCTACGACCTGTATCGCCGCGGGCAGGGTACGGACGCCGATTACGAGAGCTGGAACTGGGCCAGCCGAACGAACCCGCTCCTCGACGCCGACGTCATTGAACGCGAGCGCGCACGTCTTTCCGAGCGCGTGTTCCGCCAGGAGTACGAAGCCGAGTTCTTGGAGGGGTCGGGATCGGTATTCCGCCACGTCCGCGAGTGCGCAACGGGCGAACGGGAAGAGCCTGTCCCGGGTGAGCACTACTACGCGGGCCTGGACCTGGCCAGGGTAGAGGACTACACGGTGCTGGTGATCATGAACAAGGACCGCAAGGTGGTGTTTGCAGATCGGTTTCACCGGCTGGACTGGTCGCTGCAGGTCACCCGCATCCACGCAGCGGCGACGCGCTACAACCAGGCCCGCATCTACTGCGACACGACTGGCGTGCGGGAAGCCGGTTGCTACGTCGAGGCGTATCCGTTCACGCAGAAGTCGAAGGCTGCGTTGGTCAACAACCTCTCGATGCTGCTGGAGCAGAGGATGCTCACGCTGCTGCGCCCGGACGTGTTCCCGGAACTGGTCGACGAACTCGAAGCGTTCGAGTACAGCATCACCGACCAAGGCAACGTGCGCACGAACGCACCCTACGGCATGCACGACGACTGCGTGATCGCGCTGGCTCTTGCCGCTTGGCCCCTGGCGAGGGAGCCCAGGATGCCGTTTTTCGCGGTCGTCTCACGCTGGTAGGCTCGGCCGGGCGTGCGGAAGCGGGGCACCCTCCTGACCCCTTTGGGTGCCTGCAGGCCCACCTGGTTGACCGCCGGGCCCACCGGGCCCACCGGTCCCGTGAGGGCAGCATTGGGTTAGCCTGCGCAGATCGTGGGCCCCGAATGTGGGCCCCAATGTTTGGCTCCCGCTCCTATTCGGGCCCACCATTCGGGCCCAACCTACGGCCTGGAGCGCAAGCGAGCCGTCTGTAGGCCCCGATGGGCCCGGTGGGCCTGAGCCCAGGGGGATGTGCTGCCCAGGCTGGCAGCGTTGTACCTGATACCCGCTGGTGAGTACTCTTCCGGTATGGGGCTTTCTGAGGAAGAGCGTGAGCACCTAACCCGACGGCGTGCCGCCCGAGTCGAGGCCCGGGAGGCCGCTGCCAAGCGCGCCGCGAGAAGGGAAGCGCTGCGCCTGCTACAGGCGTGTGCGGAGCACATCATGATCCGACCGGGTAGCGCGGTGTGGTGCCTCGACGGAGAGTCGGACATCGCGGTCGCAGAGCGCAACGGACGCAACGGAAGCTGGCCAGGAGGGAACGAAGAGGTCTGCAAAAGCTGGATCCAAGTCATCTGTGAAGCTCGCGAGGCACTACTCCAAGTTGCCACGCCGGATGAGCTGGATGAGTGGAGTTCTGACAACGCACTATGGAATCGAGTCCACAGAATCTTCGGCCGGCTACTTCGGTCGGATCAGATGGGCG
>CALJKZ010000535.1 GCA_937983085.1 uncultured Gemmatimonadales bacterium | reverse complement strand
AGCTGTGGTCCGCGTTCCAACGCACGACCCCCGCGTCGTCCCGCGCCCGAGCCGGGGCGGCCGCGAGCGCCTTGTCGATGGCCGCGGCATCCTGGGCCTGTACCGTGCCGGGCACCACGAGAAAGGCCGCGGGCACAAGCATGAGGCCGCCGAGGGCCATGGGAACGGAGCGGCGCATGGGATCCTCCTTCGCTATCGTGATCGGGCCGTCAACATCCTCTCCGGTGCACCGACCGGCAAGACGTCTTCCACCTGCTCGCCCATGCCCGACCTTCCCATCGAGCCTGTGTCCGTCCTTTCGGGCATCCTCTCCCTCCTGGTTGCCTTCGCCCTTTCCCTCCCTATCGCGTGGAACCGGGAGCAAGGTCGGCGGAGGATGGGGCTCCGAACCTTTCCGCTGGTGGCCATGGCCAGCTGCGCCTACGTGCTCATCGGGCTCGCCATCACCGGCGAGAGCTCGGAAAGCCTCGCTCGCATCGTCCAGGGTCTCATCACGGGCATCGGATTCATCGGCGGAGGCGCCATCCTGAAGTCGTCCGAGGAGGTCAAAGGGGCGTCCACCGCCGCGGCCATTTGGGCGACGGGGGCGCTGGGGGCGGCCGTGGCCCTGGACCGGCACGAACTGGCCATCGCCATCGCGGTCATGACCTTCCTGGTCTTCCTCGTCCTGACTCCGGTGCGCGAAAAGCTGGACGGGTGATCCGAACGGAGAGTGCAGCCCCGCCACCCGCCTCAGCGCATCCCCGGAGGCGCGATTCGACGCATGGTCGCCTGTTCGAAGGCGTAGGCCAGAGCGAGGAGCCGAGGCTCGCTACACGCCGACGCCGTGAAGCTCACGCCGAAAGGCCGCGGCTGGAGGTCGAACCCCTCGGGCATCGGAGGATCGGGCTCGGCGTCCACCAATGCGAACGGTACGATGACCGTGGGATAACCCGGGCGAGCCGCGATCCCCGCGCCGCCTGAGCCGGGGAAGAGAAGCGCGTCCAGGTCGTGCCCGGCCAGCGCGGCATCGATGCCCATCTCGCCATTCAACCGCAGGTCGCGAGCGCGATCCTCCTCGTACCTGGCCCTGTCGCCTTCCAGGTCGATGGCGTCGGACTGATCCAGACGCAGCTGGCCGTACTTGAGGGCCCCCGCCGACTCGTGGGCACGATTCCACTCCCTGAGCTCGGTCAGATTCGCCACCGGCGCGGTCCCGCCGAGGCTCTCGAGCCACGCGTTGAAGTCCCGCTTCATTCCGTAGAAAAGGACCGAACTGTTGCCTGCAGACATCAGGTTCTCGTCCGCCTCCTCGGCGAGGACGCTCGGGATGTCGGCCGGGTCCACGATGACCGCGCCTCGCTCTCGAAGGATGTCGATGGCGTCCATCATGGCCTCCCGGGCCTCGCCGGTGAGACCTCCCCGCCAGGCGTCCGAGCCCGGTACCTGTACCGAGTCGTAGTAGAGGGCCCGGGGAATCCCGATGCGCGCTCCCTGCAGGGCCTCCGCATCGAGGAACTGGGTATAGTCCCCGTCCGGCGGAGGCTCACAAAGCTGCGTCGCCGGATCGTTGGGATCAGGGGCGGCGCCCTCGAGAACGCCCAGCATGATGGCCGCGTCGGTGACGGTGCGGGTCATGGGCCCGGCGGTGTCCTGGTCGCCGGTGATGGGGATGACACCCCATCGACTGATGCGCCCCACTGTCGGCTTCACCCCCGCCAGCATGTTCGCATTGGCGGGCGAGAGAATGGAGCCCGAGGTTTCGGTGCCCACGTTGCCTGCCCAGAAACTCATGGCCGTTCCGATGCCGGAGCTCGAGCCACCCACTCCCAGCACCGGACGCCCGTCGTTCGTTCCTTCGCGGGGGTCGCGACGGGGGTCGTACGGATTCATGCCGTAGCCGCCGATGGCGCTGTAGTTCCCCGGCATCCCCTGAGCCGTGAAGTTGGCCAGTTCGGTCATGACCGTCTTGGCCAGAATCACGGCTCCAGCCTCGCGCAGATTCGTCGTCAGCGTGGCATCGTAGGGAGGCAGATAGTCCTCGAAGGCGAGGGCACCGCCGGTCGTGGCCACGTCCGTCGTGTGCACGTTGTCCTTCAGTGCCACCGGGATGCCGTGGAGCGGACCACGGACGTTCCCCTCGGCCCGCTCACGATCGAGGCGATCCGCCTCTTCGAGGGCCCGCGGATTCACGGCGATGACGGCGTTGACCTCCTCCTCGTACATGGCGATGCGCACGAGGTGGGCTTCCACCAGTTCCCGACTGGTGACCCGCCCCTCCTCCATGGCCTGCTGCATCTCCGGAATGGTGGCTTCGACGACGTCGAAGGGCTCCCGAGGCGCATCCCCGCCGCACGCCGCCAAAGCGAGGGCCAGGGTGGTCAGGATGATGTGCCGGAGACGGAACCGCCGGCATCGGGGGGTCGAGGGTCGAGAGGCGGCCTTCGAGCTCATCGTTGTCGCTCCGGGTTCGAACGTCGCCCCCGTCACGAAGGCGGCGGGCCGAGAAGCTACGGCATGCCCGGGCCGAAAGGCCAGCCGAAACGACACGATCCGGCCGCCGGCGAGGCCGGCGACCGGATCGAAGTACCGCGGCGGGCGAGCGGTCCGGTGGACCCTGCCCCGGACGGGTTCGCTCCCTAGTTGCCTCCGAACGAGAGCGTGACCATGCCGAGGGTCGCGTCACCGGCGTCGCCCGTGCGAAGAGCGATGCCGCCGCTCAGGTTGACCGGTCCCAAGACGAGGCTGGCCCCGCCACCCACCTGGACGCCGTCGGAGACCTTGGCGAGGTGGGCACGGACGGGGAGGAACGACACGGCCCGGAGCTCGGCTCCGGCGCCCAGATGGAAGTCGGGACCGACGGATAGCCCACCGGACGTACGCTTCCTCAGATCCGCGCTCACACGGAGGAGCGACGTCGGCTCCAGCTGTACGCCCACGGCGAACACGGGCTTGAGCGTGGCCTCCTCGGCGGCCGTCAACAGCACGTCCGGCGCCCCTTCGGCCGGCAGCTCGTCGAAATTGGATTCACCCTCGCTCCCGTCGAAGACGGCCTGGCCCGGCGTGTACGAGAATCCGGCCAAATCCCACTCGAAGGTGCTCACGAGGTTCTGGATGGTCGCGCCGACGGTGATGGTCGGACCCACCCAGATGGCCCCCACGTCCAGGCCGAGGCCCGATCCGTTGTTGTAGGCGCCGTCCCGCTCGTTTCCGAACTCGTCCTCGAAATCCGTGAACAGTACCGGGAACTCGATCTGCGCCAACAGCGGATCGGACTGCAACACCGATCCCGCGTCCCGGCCGATGACGAGCCCACTGCCCACCGTGTATTTGCCGGTCACACCGAGGTGCAGTTGCGGCGAGACCTGGAACCCGTACCCCACGGCTGCCGTGGACAGCACGAAGGCGTCCATGGTCGAACCCTGTAGGTCGAAGTCACCCGCGGCCCCGGTGCGTCCCGCGTTTCCGTACAGCAGGAGCTCCACGGCATCCGGACCCAGGTTGACCTCACCCCCCACTTCCGCGGAGAGCTGGAAGCCCAGCGATCCCACGCTAAAGGCGACAGGCGTCGCGCCGGCCCCGATGGTCCCCGCCTGGGAGCCGGACTCCGCCACGCGCTGGAGCCACTCCGACTTGACGGCGTCGGGAACGAGTTGTCCCTCGTAGTCCACCAGGTCGCGGAGGGAGATGGGACCGAGCCCCGTTTCTACGGACACGGCGGCCACGGCGAGGGAAAAGCCGGGGCCATCGTCCATGGACAGGCCCGCCGGATTGTTGGCCAGGGCCGCGAAGCCGCGAGCCGAGGCGGTGGTGTTGAAGCCCATCCCCAGAGCCGTGGCGCTGGCTTGGGGGAGCTGAGCCGCGACGGGTCCCGCGAGGAGTCCCGAGGCGGCGAAAACGAACGTAAGGGTGCGCATCTTGGTCATGGTCAGCCCCCGATCCGGATGACGAGATCGAGAGCCGCCTCGAGGACGAGCTCCTGACCCGGGTTCACGACGATGGTGCCCGCACCGGAGTCGACGACGGCGCCTCCGGTGAGGACGACGTTGGGCTGGCCGAGGAAGCTTCGAATCTCGGCGCCCGAAAAGGTGATGATCACGCTGGACTCGGCCTCGGGACCGATGGATGCGGATTTCTGGATGGTCGTGATGGTGGGTCCGGAAATCTGGAGGTCGAAGTCCGCCGCCACCGCGAAGGGGTTCACCACATCGAGGATGAAGGAGCCGGACTCGACCCGCTCGATGAGATCGGTGTCCAGGTCTTCCAGGTCGAGGTCGACGGGGTCGAGGTCCACGCTCTGATTCGCGACGTCGATCTCGACGGAGGCGACGCGCACGTCCATGGGCGTCGCATCGACGGACAGCAGGGAACTGGCGTC
Source organism: uncultured Gemmatimonadales bacterium (assembly GCA_937983085.1). GTDB lineage: Bacteria > Gemmatimonadota > Gemmatimonadetes > Longimicrobiales > Gaopeijiaceae > UBA2589. The sequence continues at coordinate 27,672 of CALJKZ010000535.1, read as the reverse complement.
CACGGTCACGGGATCACCGGCGGGCGAATCCACGAGAATCGTCGTCTCGATACCACCTTCCACCGACGTCGCACCGAGAACGATGGACGTCATGATGGTCGACGAGGGGGCGAAGGCCTGGTCCTCGCCGTCGATGGTGAGCGAGCCGATCACGTCCCCGTCGGCATCGTCGGTGAGCGTCAGCTCGAGGGAACCGAACACGCCACTGGCCGGCCGGATGGGATCGAAGTTGAACCCGTTGGTGACCTCGATCTGGACCGATCCACCCACGATGTTCACCGCCGTGACCTCCGCCGGGAAGCCGATGGTCGACGAGAAGCCGCCCACGAACGCCGGCTTCGGAACCGTCAATCCGTCGGCGGCGACACACGCGGCGCAGATGGATCCCAGGGTCTGCGAGAACATGATGGGGTCGAAGTCGACGATGAAGGCCGCGTTGTCCGGGGCGAGGGTGACTGCACCCGGAAGAAGCTCGGCAACGCCGAAGCGGGTCTCCTCCGCCGGCACGATCCACCGGCTCTCGAGCTCGGGCAGCTCGGTGGGGATGTCACACGCCGCCGCCGCAACCACGACGGCCAAAGCGGCAAAGTCTGCCCGGCGTCGGCACCGTATGCCGAGACGGGAGCGGGAACTTGAAAGCAATCTCATAGTGTCCGGATCGTCAGGTTTCGTGGGGGAATCGTGGTTCTTCGACGGAGTGTCGGAAGCACGGTGCCTCGGCTTGAGGCCGTCGTTCGTGCCGGAAGGTGCAAGTTCCAAGCCTTTTTCAGCCTTCAACGTCCCTAAAGAAGGCTCCGCCGGGACCGATACTCTCACCCGTAAGGAAGAGCCCACACCGTACGCGCCAGTCCTCCCCCCCTCGCGCGGAGAAGCCCGTTGCCCGTCATCGACGTATCTCTCGCCCAAGCCGGCATGGTCCTGGCGGCCGACGTGCTCGACAAACGCGGCCGCGTCCTCATCCCCGCCGGTAAAGAGCTCGCGGAGAAGTACGTCGCGGCGCTTCCGGCCTGGGGAGTCACCCGAATCGAGGTGGAGGGTGACGACATCGACGGCGCCGACGCCGAGGTCGAGCCCTGGGCCTTGGACGAAGCGACGACCGAGCTCGAGGGATTCTTCAGGAAGTCGAATCGAGGGCATCCGGCCGTGGACGCCCTCTTCGAGGTGTGCGTGGCCAGGCGTGCGGCCCAGATCCAGGGTGCAGCGGGAGACGCCTCGTGATCGCCACGAACCAGACGCTTCGGCCGCGGGACCTTCTCGCCGACTCCCCGGAGCTCGGATCGCCGCCGCTGGTCTACCGGCGTCTCGTGGAGGTCATCAATCATCCGCGGGGAGGGGCCGGCGACGTCGCCAACGTGATTCGCGAAGACACCGCACTCACGGCGCGCCTGCTCAAGCTCGTGAACAGCGCGTTCTTCGCCTTCCCCAAGAAGATCGAAACCGTCTCGCAAGCGGTGAGCGTAGTGGGGACGTCGCAGGTCCGGGACCTGGCCCTCGCCACGTCCGTGACGGATCTCTTCAAGGGCGTCCCGTCGGAACTCCTCGACGTCGAGGCCTTCTGGAAGCACAGCCTCGGCGTAGGCGTGGCGGCCCGTGTCATCGCCGGTTTGAGGAGTGAAGCCAACGTCGAGCGCTTCTTCGTGGCGGGCATCCTCCACGACGTGGGGCGACTCGTCCTCCTCATGCGCGCCCCGGAGCAGACCGCCGACGTGATCGCCAAGGCGCGGGAACGCGGGGCCCTCCTCTTCGAGACCGAGCGCGAGGTCCTCGGCTTCGATCACGCCCGTATGGGTGGCGTGCTCATGAATCATTGGAAGATGCCCGAAGCCCTACGTGAGGCCGTGGAGCTTCACCACGACCCGCGACGCGCCCAGCGCTACCCCATCGAAGCCGGCACCGTGCACGTCGCCGACATTGTGGCCACCGCCCTGCAACTCGGAAACAGTGGGGAGCGTCTCGTACCCCCCGTGTCGGCAGGAGCATGGGCAAAGCTGGGCATCGACCCCGGCGTCATGGGCTTCGCCGTGGAGGACGTGGACCGGCAGTACTCGGCGGCGGTGCACCTTCTCGGCCTCGCTCTGGAGGATTGAGCGTGGATTTCGCGCCCGGCCATCGGCCGAAGGACGTCAAAGAGCCCCCACCTCCGTCGGACGCGCCCGACGCGGCCGCCGCCGAAGCTGCCCCGGTCCACCCGACCCCGGGGGCCAACAGACTCGAAGGTGTGCTGTCCGCGCCCGATGTCGCCGAGCGGACCCAGCTCTGGTTGAGGGAAGCTCTCGACGCCGTCGCCCACCTCGGAGCGACCTTCCAGACCGAACAGGCGTCGGGCGCCACCCCGGAGACGGTATTCCGCGCAGCCCGCCAGGCGCTGCTGCGCGTTGCCGACTTCAAGACCATGGCCATCGTCTTCGCCGACGACGAGGGGCTCGGCTTCGAGGTGGGACTGGTGGAGCCCGAAGGAGCCAGAGAGGCAGTCCAGGCAGAGTTGGACTGGCAGATCAAGGAAGGCACCTTCGGCTGGGCCCTGTACCAGGACCGGCCCATCATCGTGCCGGCCGAGCACATGGGGCAGTCGCTCCTGATGCACGTCCTGGCGACGCCTTCCAAGATCTCTGGCATGTTCTTCGCCGCACTCGACGAGGAGCAACCCTTCATTCCCGAGATGGGCCAGATGGTCCTCTCGATCCTCATGCAGAACTGCGCAGGGGTACTCGAGAGCGGTGCGCTGTACCGCGAGCTCGCCGAGCACAACTTCCGCCTCGAGCAGACCGTGCGCGAGCGGACGGCCGAACTCCGCCGATCGGAAGCCGAGGCTCTCGCGGCCGCGAAGGCGAAGGCCGAGTTCCTGGCGAACATGAGCCACGAGATCCGGACGCCCATCAACGGCGTCCTGGGAATGACGGGACTCCTCCTGGAGACGACCCTCACCCCGGAGCAGCGCGAGTTCGCCGAAGCAACGGAGCGGTCGGCCCAGACGCTGCTCATGCTTGTGAACGACATCCTCGACGTTTCGAAGATCGAGGCCGGGTCCCTGACCCTGGAAGAGGTACCCCTCGATCTGCGCCTCGTCGTCGACGACGTCGGCGAACTCCTGGCCCCCCAGGCCGTCGCGAAGGGCATCGAGCTCGGCATCCACTACGCTCCGGACGTGGAGCGCTACGTCATCGGGGACCCGGGCCGTATCCGACAGATCATCACGAACCTGGCGGGCAACGCCGTAAAGTTCACGTCCGAGGGGCACGTCCTCATCTCCGTCGACGCCACACCCGAGGGGCGGGTCCGCCTCTCGGTGCAGGACACCGGAACGGGGATTCCAGCCCACGCCGTGGACCGCATCTTCGACAAGTTCGAGCAAGCCGACCTTTCCACGACCCGTAAGCACGGAGGTACGGGGCTGGGGCTGGCCATCAGCCGAGAGCTGACATCGCTCATGGGCGGCGACATCGGAGTGGAAAGCGAGGTGGGCAAGGGGTCCACCTTCTGGACCACCCTCGACCTCGAGGCGGACCCGAACGCCCCGTCGGACGAGCTGCAAGGCGCAGCCACGGGCCATCGCTTCCTCGTCGTCTCACCGTCTTCGTTCGTTTCGTGCCTCGCCGTGGACCAGCTCGAGCTTCTCGGCGCCGAGGCAGTGGCCGAGTCCTCTCGTCAGGCGGCGGAGCGTGCCGCCATCGTGGCCGCCCAGGATGGCCAGCCGTACCGCGCCGTGCTGGTCGATTCCGCATTGGGGCTGGAGGACTGCGCGGCGCTCGCCCGAGCCGTCCGAGCCGCTGCCGGCGAGGCGACGTCGGTAGTCCGCCTCACGCCGGGGCACCTTCCGGACCGCAATGCCGAGAACGGCTTCGACTTCGACCTCCCCAAGCCGCTCCTGGAGCGTCGCTGGGCCGAGGCGCTCCGCCGACTGGGTATCCACGGATCTCCGGAAGCCGCGGAAGAAGAAGCCAGCGCCCAAGCCGCCATGTTGGCATCGGGTCGCGTGCTCCTCGTGGAGGACAACCGGGTCAACCGGATGATCGCCACGAGTCTACTCGACAAGATGGGCGTCACGGCTGCGGTGGCCGAGAACGGTCAGGAAGCCGTGGACGCCGTAGCCTCGGAGGCGTGGGACCTCATCCTCATGGACTGCCAGATGCCCGTCATGGACGGGTATGACGCCACCCGCGCCATCCGCGAGTTGGAGAAGGAGCGGGGTGGCCACGTGCCCATCGTCGCACTCACGGCCAGCGCCCGGGAAAGCGACAAACGGAAGTGTCTCGAATCGGGAATGGACGGGTTCCTGTCCAAGCCCCTCACCATCGACGAGCTACGTACCGCCGTGGTGGAATGGCTTCAGCCCGCCGGCACCGAATCGGTGACCTCCGAGGTCTCGACCGACTCGGCCTGAAGCCTGAGGGCGATGTCCTCGATGGCATCGCGGGAGAAGAACAGCTCCACCCTTCGATTCCGCGATCGACCCTCCGCCGTGGACTCGTCGGCCACCGGCCGGAACTCTCCGAAGGATTGGACCCGGATGGTCTCGGGGTCCTGACCCGCAGCCACCAGAAGCCGCGCGACCCCCGCGGCTCTGGCTGCGGACAACTCCCAGTTCGACGGGAAGCTCGCGGTGCGAATCGGCCGTGAATCGGCGTGGCCCGACACGATGGTGGGAACGCCGAGGCCCTTGGTGATCCCGGACAGGCTGATGACCAGGGCCTCGCCCTCGGGCGTGAGGTTCGCCTGGGCGGTGGCGAAAAGGGCCGCATCGCGGATGCGGAGGTAGACACCGTCCTCCTCGCGTACGATTTCCACGCTGGTGGAGTCGAGCCCCGACTCCTCCGCGAGATCCCGGAGACGCTCCTCGATCATCTTCATGTACGCCTCGGCGAACACGTTCACCACGTCGTCCCCGGCATTCTCGGTATCGACCGGGCTCGTCGTCGCGCCGTTGTTCATCCCCGGATTCGAGAGCTCGAGATCGGGATCCACGTCCTCCGGCATGAGGCCCATGGGGTTGTCGGTGGGCACCGTGGCGGTGGATCCCATGGCCTCCCTCAGCGACTCCGACGCGAGGAGGAACCGCTCCTGCTTCACCTCGGACATGGAGTACATGAGGATGAAGAAGGTGAGCAGGAGGCTCATCATGTCGGCGAAGGTGACGATCCAGGTAGGAGCGCCCTCCTCCGCCGGGGCGCCGCCTCCATTGTCCGGAGGCCGGGTCGCCGGCTCAGGAGGCGCTTCGACGTCGGCCATGGCCCGGCTCAGGCGGCCTGGAGGAGCTCTTCGGCCGCGCCTTCCTGACTGTTCATGAAGGCGCTGAGCTTTTCCTTCAGAATCTGGACGGTGTCGCCCCGATTCATCGAGTCGAGTCCGACGATGGCCAACTCGATCTGCTGCACCTCGATCTGGATGCGGCGGTCGAGCTTGGTGACCATGGGGATGAACATGAGGTTGGCCACCACGGCCCCATAGAACGTCGTGAGCAGGGCGACGGCCATGGCCGGCCCGATGGCGTCGGGATCACTCAGGTCCGCGAGCATCTGCACGAGACCGATGAGCGTTCCCACCATCCCGAAGGCGGGGGCGAACTTCCCCATCTCGGAGAAGATCTTCTGACCCACCCGGTGGTGCTCCTCCATGTACTTGCGCTCGGTTTGGAGGATGTCCCCGATGGTGTGGGCGTTCGCCCCGTCGGCGATGAGCTGCAGACCCTTCGCAAGCGCCTTCGTCGGTGCCTGCTCCGCCACGTTCTCCAGGGCGACCGGGCCGTCTCTCTTGAAGGTGCCCATGGCCTGCACGAGGAACTGGGAGATCTCCATCATCTCGTCGCCCGGGTCGTTGAAGACTCGCCGGGAGACCGGAAAGAGCAGCTTCAGCTCGTTCGTGGGGAACGCGATGCTCGTCGCGGCCAGGGTACCACCGAGCACCACCAGCATGCCCTGGACATTGACGAAGGTGAGGAGACTGCCACCCAGCAGGATGGTGATGACGATGAGCGCCGTGCCGGTGACGACGCCGAAGAGTGAAGCCTTGTCCACTAACGCACCTCAGAACGGGTCGGACGGTGTTCGCGATGCGCGAAAGGGTTCGTGATACCGACGATGGGGGGCACGACGACCCTACCCCTCCGGCTCGTCGTCCTCCATGGCGCGAATGGCCCAGGAGAGACGGTCGGCCAGGGCCGTGGGCGGTCCGTGCTCACACTCCTCGAGCCCGATTTCCCGGACGATGCGCTCTGCCATCCGGGTGGACTCCTCGCAGTCGTCCAGGAGGTTCTTCGGAAACGCGGCGAAGACCTCGGGGTCGAGGGCGAATCGGCTGATCACAGATCCCCCGAATCGAGCAGACGCTTCGCGATCTCACTCCAGATCTGCGGGCGGTTCTCGTAGAAGCCGGACTCCAGACGGGTGCGGATCTCGGCGAGGCGTGCCTCGGTGACGGGAACACGCTCGGCGGCGCTGTGCCGCGCGAGTTCGCGTGCCTCGTCGGAGATCTGTACCTGGTCTGTACGAGCCGCGGGCTCGACCGGGGTCGGGCCTTGGCGCTGACCAGCTGCGTCGGGTGCCTGCTCCGCTGGGCGTCCCCGGACATTATTGAGTCTTGTAGGATCGATAGTCATGACGCCTCCTCTTCTAAGGGGAGTATCGACACGGTGTCGCCGGACTTTAGGCGCACCATCCCCTGCACCTACACATATCCATCGAGCGCTCCGCCTCGGCGGCTCCGTCCCACGTTGGGAAGGCTTCGCCCCTGGCGCCGCTCCACGCTTCTGAGCTCGACCAGAACCCGACTCCTTGCGTCGGAAAGCTTCCGGGTCAGCTCCTCACTACTCGCCAGCACTTCCTCGTACTCGCCCCGTTCGTGGTCGTTACGCGGCGGAGGAGGAGGATCCTCGGCCTCTTCGTCCAGGAGTCCCACGAGGTCCTCGAAACGCTCCTCGTGCAGTGCCTCCATCTGCGCTTGCATGCGCGACCGCCGCCGCTCCAGCCAGCTGCTGAAGACGGGATGGACACCGGAGGTGGGCTCGACGCGCATGGGACGATCCTAACTCACGCTGGGGTCGGGTACGGGTGAACTTCGCTTCTCCTCGGAGGCGATGTGACGCCACGCGGAAAGGAGCGACTCGACGTGCTCCGACACCTCGTCGAGTGCCGCTGCATCCATGTTCCGGCTCCCCTCGGTGACGCGCGAGAACATGTACGCATACAAGGCGGCGAGCCTCTCGCTCACCTCCCCGCCGCGCTCGCGGTCGAGGGCGCCAAGGAGCTCGAAGATGATGTCCGTCGCGCTCGCGACCTTCTTGGCCTTCGACTCCGCGTCGTTGGCTCGAATGGCCATGGCTCCGCCGCGGAGGTTGGAGAGAAGCTTCTCGTACAGTAGAACGATGAGCTCGGCCGGCGTGCTCGTCATGACGCGCGAGCGCTGATACGACGAGGAGGCGTGGGCGAGCATGTCGGTCTTCCGGCGTCCGTACATCAGTTACCACCCGGCAGCGTCGCGAGTTGGCTCGCCAGCTGCTGTTGGATGCTCTGGGCCCTGGCCACGGACTGCTCGAGGGCGACGAACTGGGCGACGAGCCGCAAGCGACGGTCTTCGAGGCGTGCCTCGCTGTCTTCCAGACGGTCCTCGACGCGGTCGATGGACTCGTCGAGGCGCTTCATGATGCCGTCGATCTGCCCGTCGCCGGTGCGGAGCAGTGTCTCGAGCTGATCCTTCACGTCGCTGAGGATCCCGGCGCCGACGGTTACGCTGCCGATCGCCCCGGTGTTGCTGCCACCGATGCTCACCGACAGTCCCTCGATGGACGTACCACCGTCCGCCGTCAGTGCGTTGCCGGCGCCGGTCGCCGCTTCTCCGTTGATGGTGCCGACGACGTCCGTGCCGACGAAGCTACCGGCTCCCAGACCGAGACTGCCCGTTCCGTCCCCACCCCCCGCGGTGAACGAGATCGTGAAACCGTTGGCGGAGCCGGCCTGGGAGTCCCGAATGGTGAGCTCCGTGCCGGCGGCCTCGGCCACGACACTCGACGCGCTGCGCCCGACCTGGGTGACGAGCATGGAGCCGAACGGAGCCGGGTTGCCGCCCACGTCGGAGCCGATGCTCACCGACAGCTGTGACTCGCCGGGCGTGGTATTCGCTACGACGAGTTCACCGTTGGAGATGGACACGGAGGTCCCGCCCCCGAAGGCGCTCTGTACCGCTGCCCGGAGTGACTCGTATGTCTGCGTCGAGGGGTCCGTGACCGTGAACGTCTCGAGGACCGCGGTCCCGTCGGCGGTGGTCCCGGAGATGGTGATCTCCGTGCCGGCGACGAAGCCGGAGTTCTGGCCGGCGCCGTAGTACAGGTCGGCCAACGCCGTGCTGGAGTTGGCGACGGTGGTGGCGCCCGAGTCCAGGTACATCGTCCGCTCGGAGGTGATCTCCTGCGTGCGACCGTCGGCCAACTCGGTGTTGATGGCGTCGACGATGGCGGCCAACGACATGCCGTTGCTGAGGGCGATGTCGTACTGGGCACCCGTCTCGTCGTCGACGATGGTCAGCGTGTCGGCCGTGCCGTCGTCGACGTACGTGCCTCCGAAGCCCACCGACGTCGTGGTGGCGAACGATCCGAGCTGGGTGACGTTGACATCGTACGTCCCCGGGGCGGCGGATCCCGAGGCGAGATACGAGATCGCGGACGAGCTTCCGACACCGAAGGAACTGAAGAGGCGCTGTACCCCCTCGGGATCCTGGGTCAGAGCCTCTTGAAGCGTACCGGTGTCCAGGGTGAAGATGCCGTCGCGGGTGATCTCGATGCCCAACTCGCTGAGACGCGTGAACGAGCCTGCGGTCGTGGCGGAGATGTTCGCCTGCAGGGCGAAGGTGATCCGACTCCGGATGCCCCGAAGGATGGAGTCCCCGGCGAGGGCCGGACGATCTTCCGAGAGATCCCCGACGCCGGCGCCAACGAACTCCGAAAAGGCGTTGTAGGCGTCCACGAAGGCCTGGACCGATTCGACACCCACTTCGGTGTCCCGGTCGACGACGACCTCGAGGGGGCTCGAAGGGTCCGCCCCGAGGACGCTGAACGTGACGCCCTGCACCACGTCGCTGATCTCGTTCGACGCGCTCGTCACCAAGGAGCCGTTGATCTCCACGAGGGCGTCCTGCCCCGCGGCGATCTCGCGGTCCCGACCCGCGTCGGTGACCACCATGTCCCCGAAGTCGAGAATGCCTCCACCCTCGTTTCCGGCGAAGATCTCGAGTCCGAGGCGGCTGGCACCGGCGGTTCCCGAGGTGATAGTGAACTGACCGGTGGCGGAGATTTCGGCGGTGGCCGTGCCGTTGAAGCCCTCCGCGCCTTCCAGGCGGGTGATGAGCGTCTGCAGCGTGTCACCGGCCTGAATCGTGTGCGTGAAGGTGAAGGCGTTGCCGTCGTGGTCGGTGCCCTGGAAGGTCAGGGTGTCGCCCACCTGGGCACCCGCGTTCGAAGCGCCGTTGAAGAGCGCGGTGAGGGCGGTGCTCGCCGTCGCTGGCGGGCCACCGGCGGCGGTCGGGAGGACGGCCGCCCGCACCGCTCGGCGTACCGTGCACCGGCCACCCTACCGGAGCCCCCTGGACTGGCCCACGGCGCCGTCGTCCGTGGCGGCGGGCGTGCCGGTGATGTCCAGACGATAGGTCGTTTCCCCGTCGGACGTCTCCGTCACGATGGCGGCGAACATCGAAGCGCCGGCCCCGGCGGCGGCCGAATTGATGGCGTCGCGCACGTCCTCCAGGGACATGGTGGACAGGTCCAGAGCCACGGTGAAGGCGCTGGCGCCTGAACCGAGCGTCACCGTCCCCGAGGGAGTCACACCGGGGAAGCCGAGGAGCGTACCCACGGCCGTCGTCGTATCGGCGAAGCCGTCGCTCTGGAAGCCCCCGCTGGTCCGATTCTTCACCGTCGTGGTGCCGTCGAGGAGCCCGAGGGTCGACAGGACACCCGAAAGGTCAAGCACGTCGATCCCGGCCTCGCCGGTCTCGGTCGCGGAAAGAACCAGCCGGTACGCGCCGTCGCTGCCGGTCACGGTGGCGGACACGCCCGTCGGATCCGAGCCGATGTTGAGGGCGTTGATGCTCCCCGCGATGTCCTGGAGAGAATCCCCGGCCAGGACGTCGACGACCCTGCCGCCGACGATGAACTGACCCGAGACGCCCAGCGCGTCGGATCGGCTCGCGAAGACGCCGCTGCCCAGCTGTTCGCGCTGGGCTTCCTGCAGGACGCGCACGGGGTGGCGGCCCGCCGCGGCGTCCGCCGAGGCGGTCGCCTGGAGGATCGCCGGGTTGAGTCCGAGGATCTCGGTGGTGAAGTGATCGAGCCCCGAGCCGTCTTCCAGCGCCAGGGTGGCGTCCTGCAGCGCCTTGAGCAGTCCCCGGACTTCGTCCCACGCAGCTCGCTCTTCCTGACCGTCGGTCACACGAACCCGAAGAGGCTCGAGTCGGGCGGACTCGGCCTCGATGATCTGGTCGACGAGGTCACGGAAATCGATTCCGGTCGCCAGTCCACTGATCGTTGCGATGGGATCCATCGTCTTCGTGTTCCTATGCTCGGGTCACGCTACGTGAGCGTTGGAAGGGGGGGGCCCGGATCGGCGACCCGGACCCCCACTTCCCGTACTGCGTTCCTGCTTACTGCAGCAGGGCCAGGACCGACTGGGAGTTCACGTTGGCCTGGGCCAGGACCGAGATTCCGGCCTGGGCGAGGATCTGGTTCTTGGTGAGTTCCGTGATCTCGGCTGCCATGTCGGCATCCCGGATGACGGACTCGGCCGCAGCGGTGTTTTCCACGGTGATCCGTACCTGGTTGAGAGCGATATCCAAACGGTTTGCCTGGGCGCCGACGGTGGCGTAGGCGTTACCGATGATGTCGAAGGACCCCGTGGTGGCGGCGTCGAGCTGCGTCAGCACGGCCTCCGCACCGGTATCCGTGTCCAACGCCGTGCCTGCGACGCCGAGAGCCGTGGCGTCGAGGTCAATGCTGGATGCCGTCAGGGTGATCTTGTCGTTGGCGATGGTGCTGGAGTTACCGACGACGAACTCGAGATCGGCTGCCGTTCCGTTCAGGAGAACGACACCACTGAACTCGGTGCTGACCGCGATACGGTCGATCTCGGCGATGAGCAGCTGGAACTCGGTGTTGATTCGCGTGCGGCCTGCGGAATCGACGTTGTCGGAGGCGGCCTGACTCGCCAGCTCCTTCATGCGCTCCAGGACCCCCTGGATACCGTCCATACCACCTTCGGCCACCTTGAGCAGTGAGCCTGCCTGCTCGGCGTTCCGCGTCGCCTGACGCAGGGCCCCGAGGTCGGCGCTGAGCTGGTTCGCGATGGCCAAGCCGGCCGCGTCGTCCGCGGCCCGGTTGATGCGGAAGCCCGAAGAGAGCCTTCCGATCGATCGTGTCACGGCCTGGTCCGTCTGCGCCATGACCCGCAGCGTGTTCATCGCCGCGACGTTGGTGTTGATCCTCACTTTAACTCCTCCATGAGTTTTCTTTGCGCGTCCTTGCGCAGCGTTGGGGCAGCGGATCGTCCGACCCCTTCAGCCGTCAGTATCGGTCGCGCTGCGGGAACGTTTAGCACCAGAGCGTCCCGGGCCTCGGACCGAACCATGCCGGGGGTCCCGAAGGCCTTGTGGGAAGCGGACATCGTTACGCGAAAGACCTTGCTCGTAGGCCGCCGAATCGGCACCTTCACGGTACCCCCCCGTTCGCCATTAACGGTGGGAATCCGTGCCCTCGATGCGTCTCCTCGTCGCGGACGATGACTCGTCGCTGCGCCTTGCGCTGCGACTCGTCCTGGAGGACGCCGGTCACGATGTTCTCGAGGCGAGCAGCGTAAGCGAGGCACGGGGTCTCGTCGCAGCGCATCGACCCGACTTCATCCTCATCGACGCCGGCATGTGTCAGGAGGGCGTCAACCTCTGGGACGAGCTCCTGGCGGACATCCGCTTCCGCGGCCGGGTCCTTCTCCTCACGGGTGACCTGACCACGCTGGGGCTGCTGGGACACCACCATGCGGTGGTGAGTAAGCCCTTCGACTACGAGCGGTTGCTGCACCGCATCGAGAAAGCCGGATCCAGGCCCCGAAGTGACGCGTCGCTGGACTCGGACGGCCTGGGAGACGAACCGCCCGACGACGTCGTCGCGTCGAGCTGACGCGCACCCGGCCTACTCAGCACGGGTCGGAGCGACGGTGGGAGCTCTCTGGTCGGTGACGTCCACGCCCACGAAGCTCAGCTGCCGATGACCGTCCCTTCCATGTCGTCGCCGGTATCGACGGGGTCGAGGTAGGGGATCAGGATGCTCACCCGACGATTCACGGGATTCAGGGGCTCCTCGGGGAGCCGAGGGTGGCGATCGGCCAGTCCCCGAACCTCGCGGACACGCGCAGGGTCGAGGCCGACCACCTCGAGAAGACGCCGAGCGGCGTTGGCCCGGTCCACCGAGAGCTCCCAGTTGGTGTACGCGTTTCCGCCGAATGTGGCGGCATCGGTGTGTCCTTCGATGACCACCGGATTGGGGATCTCGCTGATGCGTCCGGCAATGACCCGAAGGGCCGCCTCGGCGGCGGGACGGACCTCGTCGGACCCGAGGGCGAAGAAGGTGCCGCTGACGGGGCCTTCCACCAACTCGATACGAAGCCCGTCGGGCGTGACCACCACCTCCACCTGCGATCCGAAGTCCTCGGACCCGGTGAGTCCTTCGAGTTCCTGAAGGATGCCGTCGCGGATGGCATTGAAGCGGCGCTGCTCCACCTGGCGGACGAAGAGGGGCATCCTCTTGAACTCGGTGGGGATGGGCGTGGCCCCCTGGGACACCGGATTGACCCCAGCCCCGAACGCTCTTCGGTATCCGATTGGGTTGTTGAAGTAGCCTTGGACCAGATCCTTCACGTCGGACTCCATCCCGACGATCCACATGACCAGAAAGAAGGCCATCATGGCGGTGACGAAGTCGGCGTAGGCCACCTTCCAGCTCCCCCCGTGATGACCGCCCCCGCGTACCTTCTTCTTCTTGACGATGACGATCTTGTTGTCGTCCATCAGGCCGCCACCGCCTCTCTGGTGAACTCCTCGACCTCCGAGAAGCTCGGGCGCTCTTCAGGGGGGATGCTCCGTCGTGCGAACTCGACACACGTGAGCGGCGCGTCTCCGCGGGCGAAGGACAGGACCGCCGTGCGGATACAGCGGAGGTAGTCCTGCTCGGCCCGGACCCGGGACTCCAGGAGCTGCGCGATAGGCCCGAACACGCCGTAGGCCAGAAGGATGCCCAGGAAGGTCCCCACCAGAGCGGCCGCCACGGATTCACCGATGACCGCCGGTTCGCCACCGATCTTGCCCATGGTGATGATGACGCCGAGGACGGCCGCCACGATGCCGAATCCCGGCATGGCATCGCCGACGGCGGTGACCGCGTGGGGTACCTCCATGGCCTCCTCGTAGTACTGCTCCATGTCCGTCTCGAGGATCTCCGAGAGGTGGTGATCCGCCACGGTACCGGAAAGCAGCACTTTCAGGGTGTCGGCCAGGAAATCCATGGCGTGATGGTTGGCGGCAAACACCGGGTGCTTCTTGAAGAGCTCACTGTCGCGGGGCGATTCGACGTGGCTCTCGATGCCGATGAGACCATCCCTCCGAGCGAGATAGAAGATCTCGTAGAGGACGGTGAGGAGCTCCTTGTTCGCCTCGTGGCCGTAGGGGCTCGGCTTGAGGAGGGCGAGGCACTCGACAATCATGCGTTTCACGACGGCACCGGAATTGCCGATGATCACGGCGCCGATGCCAGCCCCGCCGATGATGATGAACTCGGAGACCTGGATGAGGACCGCGATGCTGCCGCCGTGCATGGTATAGCCGACGTAGATGCTGCCAAAGACGACAAATAGTCCTAATATCAGTAACACCGAGCGGTGCGCTCCGGCGCTGAACGTGATCGGTACGCGAGCCCCTGGCTGCAAGTATCGGTCGCCCCGTTTCGGTTCTTCAGTTCCCGCCAGCCCCCCAAGCTGAAGACAACCCATGGACGCCGTCGCTAACGGTGAATGTCTGCCCGCCACCGAGCGGGCCCTCGTAGGATTGTGTCACGGGCTCAACGATCAGCTCGCGGCACTCAATGCGTATGTGTTCCTCCTCGAGCGCCGTGGGGTACTCGACGAGAGCGACGCTCCCCTTCGAAAACACCTCGACAAGCTGGCCCAGCAGGTCCGGCTGGTCCGATCTCTGGCCCGCGACCACGAACCGGACGTGTCTCCGGTGTCGCTGACGCTCCTCACGGAGTCCGCAACGGAGATCATGGACGGGTTCCCCGAGGGGTCCATCGTCTTCGACGCGCTCCGTGCCGACGACGGCCCGGTGGTGCGGGCGGACTGGAACCGGGTTCTGCGGGCGCTGCTGGTCGCCGGCGAGTGGGCGAGTCGGGGGGAGCGGGAGGATCGGCGCGTCTCCGTCGAGGCGGAGTCGAAGCATTCGCTGCTGGTGACCGCCGAACCGACGGGGGTCCCGAGCCCTGAAGAACCCCACTTCGACGAGGGAGACCTGCGCGTCGAGTCCGTCAGCCCCCGCTCGGCGCGGATCGTCTTGCCTGGCGCCGGCTAGGTCGCACCCGCTGGCGGGTCTACGCGTTCCGAGCGCCGGCTAGGCTACGCCTTCCGGCGGCTCTCCCTCTTCCCGTGGGTGGGCGTCCTGCCGGGACGAAGCCGGTGGCTTGAGGACCGTGCCGGTGGCCGTTGCCGCCTGCGACGCGCGCACCGTCTCCGAGCGTACCTCGTCGACGATCTCCTCGCGCAGGATGGGGATCTCGGACGGGGCCTCGATCCCGATGCGGACCCCTCCCCCATCGGACCGAAGGATGACGATCCTGATGTCGTCCCCGATGAGAACGGCCTCGCTCGGCTTGCGCTGGAGAATGAGCATCAGATCGCCAGGAGCGTCTGATACATCTCGTCGACCACGGTGATGATCCTCGACGCCGCGGCGTACGCGGCCTGCAGTTGCACGACCTTCACCAGTTCCTCGTCGGTGGCCACGCCGGACACGGACTCCCGCCGCTCCCCCGACGAAGAGAGGAGTACCGAGTGGTTGTCCGCCGCGTCGCGGGCGGCGGCGGCCGTGAGCCCGACGTCGGCGACGAGATCCCGATGGGCTCCGTTGATGGTGGACGCCCCCAGAATGCCTCCAGGAGCCGTCGTTCTGAGGTCGGCCAGGGCCAAGGCGATGTCGTTCGCTCCCGCCTGGTAGGCGCCACCACCGTCGGGCGATCCGGCCGCCACGTTCTGCGCATCCGACGCCACGGTGGCGTCCAGCGTCAGCGTTCCCGCCGTGACTGTCGTCACGTCGCCGAAGTCGTCGAAGAAGTTCAGGCCCGTCGTCCCCAGAGGGTTGGTCCCGTTGACGTGGATGGCGTTGACGGCCTCCACCAGACCTTGTGCCAACGTGTCGAGGTCGGCCCTGAATCGGCTGAAGTCGTCGTTGATGGTTTCCAGGCCTCCGCCGATGCGCCCGGACGAGACCGGAACAGTCAGGCCACCTGCCGTGGTCAGCGACCACACCCCGCCGGCGGACGTCAGGCTCAAGGTCTGGTGGCTGATTCCCTCGACCACCGAGATGCCGTTGACCACCACGCCCACCGCGCCGTTGTCACGAGGGTTCACCTCGATGGGAACGTACGTGGAAAGCTGGTCGAGGAGGACGTCGCGACGGTCTTCCAGATCCGGGGCCGACGTCCCGTTCGCCCGGGCCGCCGCGATGTCCACGTTGAGGGCCGCGACCTGATCGATGATGTCGTTGACCTGATCGACGGACGTACGGAGGCGGTCCACTTCCTGCCCGATGACCGTGTCCAGAGATCCATCGATCCGGCGGAAGTGATCGACCAACGCCTGTCCATTGGACACCACGATGGAGCGCGCCGCGGAGCTCGTCGGGTCGTTCGAGAGGTCCGACCACGAATCCCAGAAGGCGTCCAGGGAATCGCCCAACCCGGTGGCGCCGAGTTCGCCGAAGACCGACTCCACCGACGACAACGCCTGATACTCGGTCTGGAAGCCGTGGAAGAGGGCCGACTCGCGGCGGTAGACCCCGTCGAGAAGCTGATCCCGGGCCCGCGTGATGTCGGCGACGCGCACCCCCGTCCCGAGGAGGCCTTCGGGCAGCCGGATCGGCGTACCGGGCACGAGTTCGGCCCTCTGGCGTGAATAGCCCTCGGTGGTGGCGTTGGCCAGGTTGTGGCTGGTGACCTGGAGGGCCAGCTGTTGGGAGAGAAGACCTGTCTTCGCTACCGACAGGATCCCGTTGAGCGAGGACGACATGTCATGCCGTCCGGTCGACGACGACCCCCGAAGAGGCCGAGCTCATGGCCCCGTCCCCGGTGCCGTACGCCGCCTCGGAGGTGACGCGATGGACGCCGTCGCCCAACAGGGTCTCGAGATGCACCCGGTTGTCCTGGAGGGCCACTCTGAGAATGCGCTGGAGCATGCCGACCTCCGTTCGGAGCTGGGCGGCAGCCGCCCGCACGCGCTCACGCGCGAGGCGTACCGGCCGGTTCCGCGACCCGGTGAGCACCGTGTCGAGCTCGTCGAACTCGAGGTCCGAGCCCAGCAGGGTCATGGTGAGTCGACGCCGACGCCGACGGGCCTCTTCCATCGTCCGCATGACGCGTGTCGCGCTGAACACTCCGTCGTCCAGCGCCGTCGGATCACCCGATCGCAAAGCGTCGCGTTGGGCCGCGAAGATTCGCCGCAGCCCTTCCAGGAGTTCCACTTCCTCATCGAGGGCCGAGACCAGATGGGCCCTCAGGCCCTCTTCCGTGTTCAGGTCGGGCTCGGCCGAGCTCGGGATGGTCTGCATCAAACTTCCCCTTCTCCCTGGGATGGAATGAGGCGACGGGCCAGCTGACGGTAGAGCGCTTCCGCGATTCCCGTCCGGGTGTCGTTGGCGACGCTCTGGGCGAGGTGGTCGTCCAGAAGCGATCCGTACATGTCGGCGCCCGGTGCATCGGCGTTCCCGCCGTTGGGCACCGTCGCCCTGAGAGCGCGGGTGAGGTATCCCACGAACACTTCTTCCATGTCTTCACTGGCCTGTCGTAGTTCTGCCAGGCGCGCTTCGCGCTCGGCTTTCGTCCCGCTGGTGGCGTCCGGCCCGTCCCCGCCGAAGCCTCCCTCGGCGGGCCCGACCATCGGCCCCACTCCATAGATCATCGGATCTCCACCTCCGCTTGTAAGGCGCCGATGCCTCGGAGGGACCGGAAGACCGCTCCCATCATGTCCGAAGTGGCCCCCACCGCGTGCAGTGCTTCGGCGAGCGCCTGGACCCGGATTCCCGGGTCCGCCCGCACCGCGCCGGGCGGTAGCGCGCCCGCATCGGCGGGCAGCCCAGCCCCTGCCGGCCCCACCCCTCCGGCCGGCGCCGGCGTGTCCGGTGGCGCGATGGTGACCGTGAGCCAGTCGTGGCTGACTACCGCTTCACCGACACTGATCTCGCCACCCACGGCGACGATCCCCGACTGCGCGTCGATGACGATCCGCGGCGTCGAGGCCGGCGTCAGAGTCAGGTCACCCAGTTGCACGAGCGCGCCCATGGGATCGTCGGCGGGGAGGGTGAGCGCCACGGCGCCGGGATCCTCGACCACCGCCGCTCCGTCCCCGAGAGCGCCGTTGACCGCCTGTGCGATGAGTTGGGCCGTGGCCAGATCGGGGCGGCGAAGCAGGAGTCTTGACGGCGGCCCGCCGTTCCAGCCTCCGAAATCCGTCAGTGCCACGGCCGCGTCGGTGAGCACCGCCGACGTCTCCACGAATCCGCTACGACGTCCGGGGTCGCCGGGAGGGAAGAGAAGGTTGCCCTGGGCGATGGCCACCGGCGGCCCTCCCACCGACGCGAGGAGTGGCGTCTGCCAGAGCTGACCACCGCGAAGCGAGGACGCGTCACCCAGCGACGCGACACTGACCTCGAAGCGCCCTCCCCTTCGCAGGTACGGTGACGCGTCGGCCGTCACCAGCACGGCGGCGACGTTGCGCGTCCGGATGAACTGCTCGGGCACCTCGATTCCGAGATTGCGGAGGAGGTTTGCGATGGACCGGACGGTCATGGAACCCTGACTGCTGCCGAAGACCCGATCCCCGGTGCCGTCGAGCCCCACCACCAGTCCGTAGCCGACGAGCCGCACGGGCACCTCGCCTTCGTTGATGGTGAGGTCCCGCACGCGCGTCGTCTGTCCGTGCGCACCCACGGGGAGAGCCGAGAGCAGGAGGACGCCGACGAGGGCCAGGCCCACGGTGCGGCCGGCCGCGCGCTTCACGGCGAGGAGTCGCGTCATGGGATGATGAAGGCCAGGATCTTGGACAGCAGGCCCCTCTTCGGCTTCCCGAGCTCGCCTTCGGTGGCGTACAGCACCTCCGCGTCGGCCACCCTCCACGAGTCGATGGTGTTCTGGGAGGTGATGTCCTGGGGCCGGATCACGCCGCGGACGGTGACCTCCTGCTCATGGTCGTCGATGATGAGGGTCTTGGTCCCTTCGATGCGCAGGGACCCGTTGGCCTCGACTTCGGTGACGCGTACGGTCACTTCGGAGTTGAGGCGGTCCTGACGGACGTCGCGCCCCCGCTGCGTCGACTGATGCCCGAGGAAGCTCCCCAGGTCGCCGCCGGCGGTGGTGGAACCCGTTCGCAGAACGGCTCCGGCATCGGTGGATCGATCCTCCAGGGCGTCCGTGCGGCGGTCCGCCGACGCGGCGGTGTACTCGTCGACCATGACCGTGATGATGTCGCCCACGGAGAAGCGCCTGCCGTCGGCGAGCCACCCGTAGTCGGGGATCACGGGGGGCGTCGCCGCCTGTCCCGCGACCGCCGGAGGGGCGGCCAGCAAGGCCACGGTCACGACCACCAGACTGATCTTCATCCACCCATTCATCGGTTGGCTCCCGTATCCAGAACGACCCTACCCGGTCCCATTGCTCGTCCCTCCATTCTCTTTCCCGACGGCATGCGCACCCTGACCCATTCCCCCGATCGAGCGGACGACAGCGCCTCCGCCCGGATGGTCAGAACGACGCCTCCGCGCGTGAATACGGCCTCGACGTCGTCGCCTCCTCGGACCAGGAGCGGGGGGCGCACCGACGGCTCGACCAGGGCGTCTCCTGCTTCGATGCGGCGGTGCGTCCGCCACCCCCGGGGATCCGGCGACGGCGCGGCCGGGGGCCCCCACACGACGCGGGTGCCCGTGACGAGATCCTCGTCCGTGACGATGTGGTCGCGGGGCAGCACCGAGGCCGCCACCGGCACCTGCTGCTCGAGGCCCACCCGCACGAAGCGCCGTACGAGGTGATCCCCGGTGAAAAAGGTCGCCACCCACCGCTCTCCGGAGCCGGGTTCGATGGCAACCGAATCGGCGAGGGCAGGCGCATCGGCCGGCACCTCCAGTCGTACGGACGCCGGTGCGGTACCCCACGCTTCGGCAACCTGAACGGCGAGGGCCCAGCGTACGTCCAGGGCCGGCTCCCCGTCGCGCTCCTGGGCGCCGACGGGAAGACCGGCCACGGCGATGGCCAGCACCACCAGCGCGGCGGAGAGGCTCGTGCTCACCGCACCATCTGGTTGGTGACGTCGGCCATGTCCTCACTCGCCTGCACCGCTTTCGCGTTGATCTCGTACGCCCGGAGCGCCGCGATCATATCCACCATTTCCTGGACGACCTCGACGTTGCTCGACTCGAGAGCCCCCTGCACCAGGCGTCCGAAGCCGTCCTCCTGGGGATTGCCGAGAATGGGCTGACCCGAGGCGGCGGTCTCGGCGAAGAGATTCTCCCCAAGGGCGTTGAGGCCCGGAGCATTGGGGAAGCGCGCCAACTCCACCCGACCGATCTCCACCGGCTCCGCCTGTGACGCCGAGCTTCCCGTAATGATGCCCGTGCGCGACACGCCGACGTCCGTGACGTCTTCGGGTACCCGCGTCTCAGGCAGGAGCGCGTACCCACCGGACGTGACGATGACGCCCTGGTCGGAGATGGTGAAGCTGCCGTCCCGGGCATAGGCGATGGTCCCGTCGGGCCGACGCACCTGGAAGAAGCCTTCGCCGTCCACGGCGACATCCAGTGGTCGCTGGGTGATCTCGAGGGTGCCCTGTTCGTGGACGCGCTGAATGCCCGACAGGCGCGTGCCACGCCCGATCTGAATGGCCGGCGCCGTGTCGGCTTCCGCGGTGCCGAGCCGCTGCTCGCCCTGTACCGTCTGGTAGAGCAGGTCCTCGAAGTGGGCGCGGCTGCGCTTGAATCCCGGTGTGTTCACGTTCGCCAGGTTGTTGGCGATGACGTCGATTCGGGTCTGTTGGGCCGCCATTCCCGTGGCGGCGGTCTTCAGCGACGGATCCATCGTGTTCTCCTGTAGTCAGCCGGTCCGGGTCATCCCACCCGGCCGATTCGATTGGCCACCGTCTCCATGACGGAGTCGAGTGTTCGTACGCTGGTCTGCACGGCCTCGAACGAGCGCTGGATGGTCGTCATCTCGATGAGGGCATCGAGGGCCGAGACGTTGCTCTCTTCCAGATAGCCCTGACGGACCGCGATCCTTTCGTCCGACAGCTCGTCCGGGATCTCGCCGGGCTCTCCCGGCCGGGCCGGGGCCCCAACCGGGTCGTTCTCATCGGCGGCCCCTCGGCTTCCGGGGAGCACCTCCTCGCCCCGGACCGGAGGAGGCGACGCGGGCTCTCCGACGATCCGCAGACGACCGACCTGCTCGCCGTCCACGCTGACGTTGCCCCGAGCATCGATGTTCACCGGGCCCGGCGGTACGACGAGGGGGCCGGTGGTCCCGAGGAGCGCATTGCCGGTGCCGTCGACGATCTGCCCGTCGGGGTCGAGGGTGAACGAGCCGCTGCGGACGAGTTTCTCGCCGTCGGGCCCTTGCACGACGAAGTGACCCTCGCCTGCCAACGCCAGATCGAGGGGCGCGCCGGTCTGACGCAGCTCCCCCACGCGGGCGTCGGTTCGCGTCCCCACCGTGGGAATCCCGCCCTCCAGCATCTGGGCGAACACACGGCGGGCTCGGAAGCCGGCCGTCTCGGCGTTCGCCAGATTGTGCGTGTTCACCTCCTGGCGTCGCTGCCAGTAGAGGAGCGCGTGACCCGCTGCCCGAAGGCCCTCCGGTCCGCTCATGACGTCCACCTCCAGCACGGGGATGCGATCACCCCTGTCAGGAGGCAACGGCCGTGCCATGGGACCCCTGACGTGGAGCCCACCCCAACTCGTTGCTTCACAACACGTTGCAGCTCCGCGTGGCCATGAGTGCCCACCCTGGAACAGCTGCCGCGGCCCGGAAGCCTCTTCCGGGCCGGAAGCTCCTGCCTAAGCGCGCGTCGGAGGGTCACGCAGCCCGCCGAGCCCGTAGTTGTGCGTGCAAGCGCTCTGCATCCCGGGACGGCGGCAGATCGCGCTTCTTTCGCCGCACCAGGGTTCGACCGCGGCGATCCCCGCCGAACCCCGAGCGCAGGGCACGAAGCATGAGTCTGCCGGACGTCCACACGACCGCGATGGCGAGAAACACGAGCAGCGCGGCCCCCACGCCCGCCGCGATTCTCCGGGCCTCCCCGGATTGCACCCACGCGGGTAGCCGCAGTGTGGCTCCGAACACGGTCACTTCGGACCGCTCGGCGTCCATGCCGCCGGGCACGTGGCTGGCCTCCTCCCCGTCGCCGGCGAGCCCCTGGATGGGCAGAGCCGGCACGCCTTCACCCAAGGCGGCCTCCAGCGCCCCCCAAACGGCCGGGTCGTCCCGTCCGGACAGGATCGCGTCGACCACGTCGGCCGCACGCTCGGCTCCGGCGTTCGGCCGGAGATCCTGGGCCGTTCCGGAATGCGGGCGCGCCAGGATGATGGATCCGGAGACGACGGCCGCTGTGAGGGCGAGTCTGATCATGGTTCGTCCACTCCTCGCTGTTTCAACATCGATCTGAGTGTCTTCAGGGCTCCCGTTCGGATCTGGGAGACCCTCGATTCGGTGACGCCGAGGAGTTCGGCGATCTCTCTCAACCGAAGCTCCTCGAAGTAGTAGAGGGCCAGAACGCGCCGCTCTCGCTCGGGGAGTGCTTGGAGGCACTCGCTCAGGACGTCCACCGACTCCTGATGCCCCAGCTCCTCGAAGACGTCCGGTGCGTCGTCGGGCACGACCTCCGAGACGCTCAGCCGTCCCTCCTCCTCGCCTTGCCCCGCCACCCGATCCAAGGAGTCCTCGACATGCCGGGAGACGTCCCTCTCCCACCCGTGGAGCTCCTCCGCCTCCACGCCGATGTGGGCGGCGAGCTCGGCGACCGTGGGCCGGCGCTTGAGCTGGGCCCAGAGCAGGACCTCGGCCTCCTTGATGGTTCGTTCCTTCTTGCGAACGGATCGCGGCGTCTTGTCCCACCTCCGGAGCTCGTCCAGCATCGCCCCACGGATTCGGGTGACGGCGTGGGTGCTGAACGCCAGTCCCCGCTCCGGCTCGAAGGTGGAGGCGGCCTGGATGAGTCCCCGGACTCCTGCGCTGATGAGGTCACCGCGTTCCGGGCCGTGGCCGCCGGAGCGCGCCAGCTTCTTCGCCGTGTCGTAGACCAGACCGAGGTTGTCCGTGACGAGACGGTCCGTGGGGGACACGTCTTCGTCGAAGCCTTCGGGACGGCGATCGGCTTCGGCGCTCATGGTCCTGCCCAGGGTGGGAGCAGTGGCATGATCCCCTCCACCCTTGCGGGTAGCTCAGAGGAAACGAGGCATTCCAGGAGGGTCGCCCCCTGGGCCAGCCCGTCGCTGACGGTGGCGTCCGAGGGCAATCCGCCCAGAATCGAAGGGGTCGTCCCCAGGAACCGCTCGGCTCCCTTGATGAGGACCGTGCCCGCGGCGCGAGCGCCGTCGGCATCCACCCCATTGAAGAGGATCGTCGGCTGCACCTCGGTTCGTGAGCGCATGGCCTTCAAGAGCGCATGCGTGGACGCCAATCCGACGGCGTCCGACCCCGATACGATGAGGACCGAGCCCACGTCCAGGTCGGCACACCGCTCCACGCTCTCCAACCGCGATCCCGCGTCCACGATGACGGCGTCGCGATCCCGGAAGATGCTCGGGACCCTGCGCACGACAGCCCGTCGATCACGGCCTCGGGCCTCCCCGGCGCCCAGACTGAGGAGCTCGAGTCCGCCACCTACCGTGGTGACCCGCGTTTCGATGTCCGCGGGTCCCAGAGTGCGGTCGTCCAGAGAGGGCGCCTTGGGTAGACCCAACCATACACGCTGCATGTCGAGCCAGGGATCGGCATCGACGAGGAGCGTCCGACGTCCCGCACGAGCCGAACGGATGGCCAGGAGCACCGAGACGAGGGACACGCCCGAGCCACCCTTGCCGGAGAGAACAGCAAGAACGTGAGGAGAGCCGGGACGGGTGAGCCGCCGCCCGCCGATTCGCTCTCTCATCGCCTCGAGCTGACTCGTCACGCGTAGGCCTCCTCCGACCACCGGTGTCCGGGATGGCCGATGGCCGCCGCTACCAAGCGATGGGGCGCATCATCCAGATCGTCGGGAACGGCCTGGCCATCCGTCACCCATCGGGCCGGGAGGGCGACCCGGGCGGCGATATCGGCAACACCGTCCTCCCCCGGTACCTCGTCGAGCTTCGTCAGAAGCAGGTGCGTGGGCTCCAGGGCGGCGTAGTGACGGACGAACCCATCGACGACGCCTTCTCTCAGGCTCGCTGGCAGAACGAGGTGGACTTCATCGGGGCGGAGGGCCAGGAGCGTCTCCCGCCACGCCGACTCGGTTGCCGACGAGAGGGGCGTCCGGCCCGGAGTGTCGACGAGGATCACGTCGCACCGTTCGAGGGCCTTGAGCGCCGCAGGAACCTCCGAGGGCTCGTAGATGACGTCGAGGGGCAGGCCCGCCAGGTCGGCGTACGTTTGGATCTGGTCGAAGGCCCCGATCTTGTACGTATCCAGCGAGATCAGACCGACGCGGCTGCCCCCGAACGCGGCGTCGTCCAATGCGAGCTTCGCCAGTGTCGTCGTCTTCCCCGACCCCGTGGGCCCCACCAGCGCAATGACCCGAGCGCGTCGACCGCGACGTCCACGAAGGGGCGGGGAACGGAGGGAGATGCTGAAGCGCTCCATCTCCTCGACCGTGGTGGCAAGGATCTCCACACCGTCGTCCCGGGAGAACGTCTGGAGCACGACGGCATCGTCTCCCAGGGCGGCGCGGACCTCTCGGAGGGCGCGGGAAGCGTCGCGGGCATGGAATCGCTCAAGGCGCATCGTTCAACTCCCACGTTCCGACGGGTTCGAAGCCCGCGTGTGAAGGGAGCTCCGCGAGAGAGATGACCGGCACGTTCGGGAGCACCGGCTCGAGGAGCTTGCGGATGCCGACCCTCAACGAAGGCGGCGTGATGACGGGGACCGTGCCGGCGGCGCCGGCGTCCTTCGTCATGCGATCCAGGTTCTGGATGACCGAGGAAAGCCGCTCGGGCGGAAGCGCGTCTCCCGACGTCCCCCGTGGGCTGAAGAGACCCATGAGCGAGGCCTCGAGGCGTGGTCCCACGGTGATACCCCGGACGGAGCCCCTCGAGTCGAGGAACGGCTCGGCGATGGCCTTGGCCAGGGCACGACGTACGTGCTCGGTGAGGACCTCGGGGTCCTTCGTCTGGTCGGCGTGATCTGCGATGGCCTCGAGAATCGTCACCAGGTCGCGGATGGGAACGCGCTCTCTCAGGAGGCGTTGCAGAACCCGGTGCACGACGCCCAGCGACACCCGGGCGGGAATCACGTCCTCCACTAGGGCCGGGTGCGACTCGTTGAGACGGTCGATCATGGTTTGCACGTCCTGTCGACCCAGGAGGTCGGCGGCGTGCTCCTTCAGCGTCTCCATGAGATGGGTGGCCACCACCGCGCCCGGCTCCACCACCGTCCACCCGCGTGCCTCGGCATCCACCTTCGCTTCCTGGTCGATCCAGCGGGCGGGAAGTCCGAAGCTCGGGTCGACGACCTTCACGCCATCGATGTCCTCCATGACTCCGCCGGTGTCGAGCGCCAACAGCTTGCGCATCATCACTTCCGCCCGTCCCACCTCGGAGCCGCGTAGCCGAACGACGTACTCGCCGGGTGCAAGCGCGATGTCGTCCCGGATGCGGATGGGGGGCACGAGGAGCCCCAGATCCTGTGCGGCCTTCTTTCGGAGGATCCCCACGCGGGACAGGAGGTCCCCGCCCTGGGATTCGTCCACCAACGGAATAAGCCCGAAGCCGACCTCCAACTCCACCGGGTCCAGAAGGAGGAGATCCTCCACGGGATCGAAGGAGGTGGGGAGGGCCTTCGAGGACGCCGGGGCGACCTCGGTGCCGGCCGACTTCGAAGGAGCCGTCCCGACACCGGCCTCCACCCCTACCCCGTCCACGGCCTGCACGGGCCCCCGTGTCGCGACGACGGCGAGCCCGGCGCAGCACGCCGACAGGAGGAGGAAGGGCGCCGCCGGGAGGGCCGGGATCAAGCCGAGAGCACCGAGGATCGCCGACGAGGCCCAGAGGGGACTCGGATCGCGACCCAACTGCTCGGCCAGCGCCGTCCCGACGCGCGTCCCCCCGGCGGAGTACGTCACGACGATACCCGCCGCGGTGCTGACGATGAGCGCCGGGATCTGGCTCACCAGACCGTCGCCGATGGTCAGGACCGTGTACTGCGCGGCCGCGGCCGCGAGGACGAGACCATTCTGGACCATCCCCACGTAGATGCCGCCGAGGATGTTGATCCCGGTGATGAGAAGGCCGAGGACCGCATCGCCCCGGACGAACTTGGCGGCGCCGTCCATGGCTCCGTAGAAGTCCGCCTCGAGAGAGATCTCCCTGCGCCGGCGCCGGGCCTCGTGCTCGTCGATGATTCCGGCATTGAGGTCGGCGTCGATGCTCATCTGACGCCCTGGCATGGCGTCGAGGGTGAATCGAGCGGCCACCTCCGCCACCCGTCCGGCACCCTTGGTGATGACGATGAAGTTGATGGCGATGAGGATGAGGAAGATGACGATCCCCACCGCGTAGTTGCCGCCCACCACGAAGTCGCCGAAGGCCTCGATGACCTGCCCGCCCTCGCCGCTCCCCAGGATGAGCCGCGTACTTCCGACGTTCAGTCCCAGCCGGAAGAGGGTGAGAAGGAGGAGCAAGGTGGGGAAGGCACTGAGCTCCAGAGGGTTGGAGGTCTGGAGCGCCACCAGGAGGACCACCAGAGAGCTGGCGATACTCACGGTGATGAGCAGGTCCAGGAGAAACGCTGGAAGCGGCAGGACCAGGAGGGCCACGACGAACACCACGGCGGCGATGATGAGCAGGTCCGCGTTGACGAAGCGCCGCTGGCTCATGACACGCCTCCGGTCGCCATCACGCTCTCACGTCCGTCCGAGCGTGACCCGTCGGGCGATGCCGGTAGACGAAGGCGAGGATCTCCGCGACGGCCACGTAGAGCATCGGCGGTATGGGAGCTCCGATCTTGGCCGCCACGAACAGGGCCCGGGCAACCGGCTTGTTCTCGATGACCGGGACGCCGTTCTCCAACGCGATCCGCCGGATCCTCAGGGCGACCTTCCGGGATCCCATGGCGACGACGACAGGGGCCTCGGCCACGTCGGGATCGTACCGCAACGCAACGGCGATGTGGGTCGGATTGGTGACCACGACATCCGCCGTCGGCACCGCGTTCATCATCCGCATCCGGGCCAACGACCGCCCGAGGCTGCGCAGCCGGGCGCGGATCATGGGATCGCCCTCCGCGTCCTTGAGCTCCTTCCGGACCTCCTCCTTCGTCATGCGGAGTTGCTGCCGGTGTTGCCACGACTGGTAGCTGTAGTCCCCGACCGAAAGCGCCAGCAGCGCCAAGCCCGCCGCGAAGAGCACGCGAGCCGATTCGGAGCGAAGCACTTCGATGAGTGCCCAGGGACCACTCTGCGGCAGGCGACTCAGCTCCTCCATGGAGCCGACCAGGGCCAGGTACACGACGAAGCCCACGACCCCGAGCTTGAAGACCGCCTTGATGAGGTCGACCAGAGGCCGCGGCGTCAGGAAGCGCTTGGAGTTCTTGAGGGGCGAGAGCCTCGACCAGTCCGGTACGAGGGGCTTCGTGGTGAATGTGGCTCGGCCCTGGCCCGCCCCGACGGCAAGGGCAGCGGCCATCAAGACGAGGGCGAAGGGCATGTACCCGAGGGCGGCCTGCGTCCCTACCCAGCGAACCCAATCCACCGTGGCCTGGGCATCGCTCATGGCGTTGGGCCCCACCATGAAGCTGGCTCGAGTCAGGCGCTCCAGCGCCATCCCGAGGGCCGCTCCGCCAGGGCCGACCATGAGACCGGCTGCCAGGAGCCCCACGGCCGCGGACAACTCCTTCGACTGCGGGACCTGTCCCTCTTCCTTGGCCTCTCGCTCCCGCTTCGCGGTCGGTTGTTCGGATTTCTCCTGGTAGGACTCGGACACGGCTCATCCTCCGCCTACCGACAGGAAAAACCGCCCGGCCAACCCGGCGATGTGGTCCGGCCACGCCGCGTAGAACGTCGCCGCCAGCGGCAACACGGCGGCTAGCACGAGAAGACCCAGACCGATCTGCAGTGGGAAGGCTACCGCCAGCATGTTCATCTGCGGCGACGTCCGAGCGAGGATTCCCAGAGCCAGGTACCCGACCGAGACGGCCGCAACGATGGGGGCGGCGAACTT